>DASQFY010000191.1:0-21633 GCA_035632895.1 Candidatus Dormiibacterota bacterium | reverse complement strand
AGTCGTACGGCGCCCGCGTTGCCGACCCTGACCCGCAGCGTCGTCTGGGCTGCGAGCTGCACGACCGTGCCCGAAGGGCTGTTGCGGCCCGAGACGCCCGCCTTCGGTGTGCCATCCTCGTCCACCTCGAGGTAGGATGGCCCGCCGCTGATCGTGATCGTGCCGCCCAGGCCGGGCGGCACGCCGATCGTCAAGCGGCGGGTCACCGCATCGGCCGCCGTTTCGCCGGGCGTGAAGGTGACGTCCCAGGTTCCGGCGGCGAGCGTGAGGCTGCCCTCGAACGTTCCGTCGGCGCCGGTGGTGAGCTCGAGCGGCGCCGGCGCGCCCGGCGCGCCGCTCGGGATCGGGACGTCCTGGCCGGCGAGCGTGACGACCCGCATGGTGGCAGGTGGTGCGGAAACGAACGCGGCGGTCACCGCGACCACGGCGCCGGAGGTGGCGGTGCCGGCCAGCGCGACCGGCCCGCTCAGCGTGGCACCTTCTTCCGGCGAGGTAAGCGCCAGGACGCTGGGAGGGCTCGGGCTCGGCCCATCGCCCCCCACTTCGATGGTGCGGCTCACCTCCGGGCTCAGGCGCCCCGTGACGGGGTCGAGCGCGACCAGGGTGATCACGTTTTTGCCCGGGAGGAGTCGGACGCGGATCGTGAAGGCGCCGCTGGGGTCGGCGATGACGTTCGGGTTCTCGCGCAGGCCGTCGACCGTCACCCGCGAGTTCGGCTCGGTGATGCCGCGGATCGTGTAGGCGGTCCCCTGGTAGCCGGCCACGTCGCTGACCGGATCGGTGATCGTCAGCGCGGGGATTCGGGCAAAGGTGACGAGCTCGCTGCCGATGTAGTAGATGAAGAGACCCACCCCCACCGTCAGCAGCGCGGCCACCACCGCGCCGGGGGTGAGCACGAAGCCACGCGACCGGCGGGTGGCGATCGGCCGGGGCGGGGTCGGCACGGTGAGACGCTCCGGCTTGGCGCCCGCGCTCTCCAGGCGGTACAGGTCGATCAGGTACTCGGCGTCGAGCCCGAGGTACGCGGCGTAGTTGCGCAGGAAACCCTTGGTGTAGACCGAGCCCGGCAGGTCTCGGTACTCGCCGTTCTCGAGGGCGGACAGGTACCGGACCCTGATCTTGGTGTCCCGCTCGACCCTGGCCAGGTCGACGCCCTTCGCTTCACGCGCGATGCGCAGCACCTCACCGAGCTTGTGCAGCTCGCGCTCGGTCACCCCTCGTCCTCATCGGGAGCGACCTCACCGCCCCAGCCATCAGGCGTGATGAGCACCTCCCGGAAGCGGCTGCCGTCCGCCGGCCCAACGATGCCGCGGTCCTCCATCTGGTCGAGGATGCGCGCCGCACGGGCGTAGCCGACGCGCAGTCGGCGCTGAAGCAGCGAAGCCGAGGCCTTGTCCGAGCGGCGCACGATGTCGATCGCCTGCGTCAGGAACGGGTCCGCATCGTCCTCGTCGCCCTCGCCGGGCCGACCGCCCGGCCTGCCGTCGCGCTTCGGCGCCGTGATCTCGGGCCGGTACTGCGGGCCGCCCTGCCCGCGCCAGTGGCGTGCGACCTCATCGATCTCGCCATCCGTGACGAGCACGCCCTGCAGGCGCACGGCGCGCGGGGCGTCGATCGGCTGGTAGAGCATGTCACCGCGGCCCAGCAGGTCCTCGGCGCCGGTGGTATCGAGGATCGTGCGCGAGTCCACGCCCGAGGTCATGGCGAACGCGATGCGCGACGGGATGTTGGCCTTGATCAGGCCCGTGATGACCTGGACCGATGGCCGCTGGGTGGCGACCACCAGGTGGATGCCGGTGGCGCGGGCCAGCTGCGCAATGCGCGTGATGGTGGCCTCCACCTCGTAGGCGCTCACCATCATCAGGTCGGCCAGCTCGTCGATGACGACCACGATGTAGGGCATTCGCGGCTCGCCGGCGCGCAGCGCCTCGTTGTAGGCGGCGACATTGCGCACGCCCCGCTGCGCGAACTCGTGATAGCGGCTCTCCATGGTGCCGACCGTCCACTTCAGGGCGTTCACCGCCTTGTCGGTGTCGACGATCACCTCGGTCAGCAGGTGCGGAATGCCCTTGTACTGCGCCATCTCGACCCGCTTTGGATCGATCATGATCAGCTTCACCTCGGTCGGCGTGGCGCGCATCAACAGCGAGCACACGATCGCGTTGACGCACACGCTCTTGCCCGATCCGGTGGCCCCCGAGATCAGGACATGCGGCATCTTGGCCAGGTCGGCGCTGAACGGCTGGCCGGCCACGTCCTGGCCAAGCGCGAAGGCGAGCTTGCTCTGCGTGCTCGCCTCCTCGAAGTTCGGCGAGGTGAGCACCTCCTTGAGCGTGACGAGGTCGAACGCGCTGTTCGGGATCTCGATGCCCACGAACGGCTCGCCCGGGATCGGCGCCTGGATGCGGATGCTGCGAGCGGCCAGCGCCAGGGCCAGGTTGTCGGCCAGACCCTCGATGCGCGACAGCTTGACCCCCGGCTCCACGTCCAGGGCGTACTGGGTCACCACCGGGCCCTCCTGGATGCGCGCCACCTTCACGCCGATGTCGAAATGGGCCAGCGTCTCGCGAATGCGGTTGCCCTTGGCGGTCAGGTCGAGCTGCGCGGCGCTGCTGGCCGGCGCATCGGACAGGATCGTGACCGCGGGCAGATCCCAGCTGCGCTGCGTCGCCTCCAGGGCGGCGTCGGCGGCCTCGTGCTCCCCCACAGCGGCAAGGTGGGTCTCCTCCTCGATCTCGAGCGTCTCGACCGAGATCGACGCGGCTGCGGATGCGGCCTCGGCCAAGTCGCCCGGCGAGGGCGTCTCGCGTGCAGGTGCGGCGGTCGCCGGCGCGCCGTTCGTGCGCGCCCGGCGCACGATCAGCGGTCCATCGTCGGCGTCCGCTCCCCCACCGAAGGCGTTCCGCATGCGGTCGAGCAGGCTGCCGCCGCTCACGCCGGCAACGGGCGCCGCGGGTGGCACCGGCTCGCCACGCCCGCCGCGACGCTCGGCAGCCATGGCAAGGCGAGCCTCCTCCGCCACAGCCAGCTCCCGGGCTTCGTCGCGACGCTGCAGCCAGGCCGCGACCAGGTCGCCGACGGTCATATTGAAGTAGAGCAGCAGGCCCACCAGGAAGAGCAGCAGCAGGACGACCCACGCCCCCGCCTCGCCGATGGCCCCCACCAGGAGGGTGCTGACGCCGTAACCGATGGCGCCACCTCCCTCACCGGTGTAGATCAGGTTCAAACCACCGCCGGCCGCCAGGTGGAACATGCCGAGCAGCGAGAGCGCCACCACCGCGGCGCCGGTGGCCGCCATCCAGCGCTCGGACGGCATCGACTTCATCCACAGCATCAGGGCGAAACCGGCGAGCAGCGGCGCGGCGAAGGCGATGCCCCAGCCGAGCAGCCGCTCCAGCCAGTCGTGCCAGGGCCGGATGATCATCCCCGCCCCCGGCGCGAACAGCGCAATCACGCTGATGATGGCCAGGAAGACGAGGATCAGGGCCAGTACCTCGCGAGCGAGGCGGCTGCTCACGCTGAAGGTGGTGGCCCGCCGGCGCCGGGAGCTGTTCCTGCGGCGCGATCCGCTCGACCGTCGGCTTGACACGGGAGGTCCCTAGACCTCCATCACGATCGGCAGGATCATCGGCCGTCGCTTCGTGCGCTCGAAGAAGAAGCGTGACAGCGTGTCCCGGATCTTGGTCTTAAGGTACCCGGTCTCGGCGGTGTGGTCGTTGTCGCCGGGCGCCTGTTGCAGCGCATCGGCCAGGTGGGCGATCGCATCGGCCATCAAGGGGTCGTCCGGATCGGACAGGAAGCCGCGGCCGAGCAGGTCCGGACCGGACAGCGGGCGGCCGGTGGCGCGGTCCACGGTCAGCGCCACCATCACGACTCCATCCGAGGCGAGCATGCGGCGGTCACGCAGCACGACGCCATCGATCCCATCGATCGCCGCGATGCCGTCGACCAGCACCGCGCCGGCCGGAACGGCGCCCGCCATCCGTGCGCGGGTGCCGTCGAACTCGACCACCTGCCCGTTCTCGAGGACGAAGATGCTGTCCACCGGCACCCCCGCTCCCTCCGCCAGCAGCCCGTGTTGCACAAGCATCCGGTATTCGCCGTGCACCGGGATGAAGTGGCGTGGCTTGACCAGGCCGAGCATCAGCTTCAGCTCCTCACGAGAGCCGTGGCCGGAGACGTGGCAGTGCTTCAGCGGCTCGTAGTGGACCATCGCGCCCTCCTTGAACAGGTTGTCGATGGTCCGGGCCACGGCCTCCTCGTTGCCGGGGATCGGCGAGGCGGAGACGATCACGGTGTCGCCCGGCTCGATGGTGATGTTGCGGTGGTCGCGGTTGCTCATCCGCGTCAGGCCGGACATCGGCTCGCCCTGCGATCCGGTGGTCATCACCACCAGCTTCTCCTTTGGCAGCCGCTGCAGCGCGTCCTTCTTCACCAGCGTGCCGTCGCGTGGGTCCAGGTACCCCAGCTCAACCGCAATGGCGGTGTTCTGCTCCATGCTGCGCCCGATCGTCACCATCTTGCGGCCGTGCGCCCAGGCAGCGTCCAACACCTGCTGCACGCGCCCGATGTTGCTGGCGAAGGTGGCCACGATCACGCGCCCGGACGCCTCGCCGATCAGCTGGTGCAGCGACTCGCCGACGGTCGCCTCCGACAGGGTGTAGCCCTCCCGTTCGGCGCGGGTCGAGTCGGAGAGGAGGAACTCCACCCCACGGTTGCCGATCTCGGCCAGCAGGCCCAGGTCGGCCCGCACCCCGTCCGGCGGCGTGTGATCGAACTTGAAGTCGCCGGTATGCACGACCATCCCGAGGGGGGTGCGGATGGCCAGTCCCATCCCATCCGGGATCGAGTGGTTCACGCGGAACGGTGTGATGGCGAAGGCGCCGATGCGCACCTCGATGCCCGGCTCGATGAGCTCCATCCGGGTGCGATCGAGGAGCTTGTGCTCGCGCAGCTTGCCGGTGATCAGACCACGGCTCAGCTTGCCGGCGTAGATCGGCGTGCCCGGCAATTTGGGCAGGACGTACGGGAGCGCCCCAGTATGGTCCTCGTGGCCGTGGGTGATGATGATCGCCTTCACGCGGTCTCGGTTCTGCTCGAGATATGTGACGTCCGGGATGACCAGGTCGATCCCGAGCATCTCCGGCTCCGGGAAGGCCAGCCCGCAGTCGATGACCAGGATCTCGCCGGCCACCTCGATGACGGTGATGTTCTTGCCGACCTCGCCCACCCCGCCGAGCGGGATGATGCGCAAGGTGTCTGTCATGTCGCTCCTAGAAAAGGGTGAGCTGATCCGTGTGGTCGGCCTCGTCGGCCGTGGTCTCCGGTCGAGCCGGTGCGGGCTCGTGTAATGCCGCCGGGACCGATCCCGCCCGCTCGGCCTCCAGGGCGTCGCGGGCGGCCAGCAGCGCGGCTGGCAGACCCCGGATGTCGGCGAAGAGCGTCTCCCGCAGCGAGGCCTGGTGCAGCGCCGCAGCAGGATGGTACATCGGGAAGACGAAGGAGCCGCCCGCCCTGCGAAGCTGGCCGTGGACGGCACTGATCCGGGCGCCTGGCAGGTAGCGGCTCAGCGAGTGCCGCCCCAGGGTGACGATGACGGCCGGGTCGAGCGCCCGCTCCTGGCGCTCGAGGTATGGCGAGCAGGTGCTGATCTCCTCCGGCTCCGGGTCGCGGTTGCCGGGCGGACGGCACTTGACCACGTTGGCGATGAAGACGTCTTCACGGGCCCAGCCGATCGATCGCAGGAGCTCCTCCAGCAGCTGGCCGGCGGGACCCACGAACGGTCGTCCGGTGGCGTCCTCGCGGGCCCCGGGTCCCTCGCCCACCAGCAGGACGTCGCTCAACGGGTTGCCCTCGCCGGGGACAGCGTTGGTCCGTCCGCGGTGGAGCGGACAGCGGGTGCAGCCGCGGACCTCGGTGGCGACCGCGGCCAGCAGTGCCTCGGTGCCCATCGCTGAGTGCGCAGCCTCCCTCGTCGCTCTTCGCGTCAGGCCCCGTGCCGCCGCGCGCGTTGCGCGGCGCCATCGGTCGTCAGGACTTCTCGGCCCCCGCCTTGGCCATGTGGCGCTCCATTGCCGCGCGCCGGCTCAGGTTGACCCGGCCCATGCGGTCGATCTCGGTGACGACCACCATCAGCTCGTCGCCGATGCTGACCACGTCCTCGACGCGCGGCACGCGGTAGTCGGCCAGCTGGCTGATGTGCACCAGCCCCTCCTTGCCGGGCAGGATCTCGACGAAGGCGCCGAAGTTCATGATCCGGGTCACCTTGCCGAGGTATTCCTTGCCGACCTCGACGTCCTTGGTCAGGCCCTCGATCCAGGCGATCGCCTTCTGCGCCGCCTCGACCGAGGTGGCCGCGATCTGGATGGTGCCGTCGTCCTCGACGTTGATCTGGGTGCCGGTCTCGGCCGTGATCTGACGGATCACCTTGCCGCCGGCGCCGATGACGTCGCGGATCTTGTCCACCGGGATCTTGATGGTCGTGATGCGCGGCGCGTACGGGCTCAGCTCGCTGCGGCTGGCGCTGATGACGGCGGTCATCTTGTCCAGGATGAAGAGGCGGGCCGCCCTGGCCTGCTCCAGCGCGTCGCGCAGGATCTCGCTGGTGATGCCGGCCACCTTGATGTCCATCTGGAGGGCGGTCACGCCTTCCGCGGTGCCGGCCACCTTGAAGTCCATGTCGCCGTACGCATCCTCCTTGCCCGTGATGTCGGTCAGGACGGCGTATCGGCCCGTCTCCTTATCGGTGATCAGGCCCATCGCGGCACCACCCACCGGGGCCTTGATCGGGACACCGGCATCCATCAGGGCGAGGGTGCTGCCGCAGGTGCTGGCCATGCTGGTGGATCCGTTGCTGCTCACCACTTCCGACACGATGCGGATCACGTACGGGAACTCGTCGACCCCCGGAAGCACCGGCAGCAGGGCACGCTCGGCGAGCGCGCCGTGCCCGATCTCGCGCCGGCCTGGTCCACGCATCGGCTTCGATTCGCCGACCGAGTAGGGCGGGAAGTTGTAGTGGTGCATGTAGCGCTTCTCGGTATCGGGCGAGATCGTGTCGAGCCGCTGCACATCACTTGACGGGCCGAGCGTGGCTATGCTCACCGCCTGCGTCTGGCCGCGGGTGAAGATCGCCGAGCCGTGGGTTCGCGGCAGGACGCCGACCTCCACGCTGATCGGCCGGATGGTGGACGTGTCGCGCCCGTCGATGCGGATGTTCTCCGCCAGCACCAGCTCGCGGCTGGTCGCCTTGGTCAGCACGTCCATCAGGGCGGAACCGATGCCGTGGCGCCGGCGGATGTCCTCCATCCGGTCGCCCTGCTCCGCGCGGTTGTAGCTCTCGCGCGCGCGGCGAATCTCCTCGCCGATGTCGGCGCGGATCTCGTCCAGGCGCTGGCCGAGCCCATCTGTCAGGTTGATGAAGAGCTCGGCGGTCGCCTCCGCGTCCGGCATGGCGCGGTGCGCCGCACCGTGGTCACGCCCGAAGACGAAGCGCATCAGGTCGGCCAGCTTATGGCTGCCGGCGTCGGGGTAGAGCTGGTATGCCAGCTCCAGCGTGTCGTACACCGCCTTCGGCTGCCAGCTGACGTCGTTCGGCATGTGGCGCAGCACGAACGGCAGGTCGAAGCTGACGTTATGCGCCACCACCGGCGTCTCGCCCACCCACTCCGCGAAGCGCGGCAGCACCTCCGCGGCGGTCGAGGCACTGGCCACGTCCTCGTCGCTGATGCCATGGATCTGGTGCCCGATGATCGATCGGCCGGGGTTCACCAGGGACTCGAATCGGTCGACCACCTCGCCACCCCGCACGCGCAGCGCAGCGACGTCGACGATGTAGCCGTTCTCCGGCTTCATGCTCGTCGTCTCGAGGTCGAAGACCACGAACTCGTTGGCGCCCTGCTTGATGGCGTCGCCAAGCTTCACGATCGAGTCGGCCTTCGGGCCAAGAAACGGAACCTTCTTCGGCTTGCCGGCCGTCGCGACCAGCTTCTCCTGCAGGTCGATGCTGTGCTGGAGCTCGGCCTGGCCGAAGACGATCGCGTCGGCCATGACCGATTCCGGCAGGATCTTGGCGCCGGCCTCCACCATCATCACCGCCTCGCGCGTGCCGGCGACCACCAGGTCGAGGTCGCTCTCGTCGAGCTGGCTGTTGGTCGGGTTCGTCACGAACTCGCCGTTGACGCGCCCAACGCGCACCGCGCCGACCGGACCCTGGAACGGAATGCTGCTGACCGACAGCGCCGCGGAGGCGCCGTTGATGGCCAGGATATCCGGATCGTTCTCCTGATCCGTGCTCAGCACGGTGAGCACGATCTGAACGTCGTTCTTGTAGCCCTTCGGGAAGAGCGGGCGGATCGGCCGGTCGGTCAGGCGCATCGCCAGGATGGCCGCCTCCGACGGGCGCGACTCACGCTTGATGAAGCCGCCCGGGATCTTGCCCGCGGCGTACATTCGCTCCTCGTAGTCGACGGTGAGCGGGAAGAAGTCGATCCCCTCTCTCGGCTCCGCGGAGACCGCGGTTGCCAGGAGCACGGTCTCGCCGTAGCGGACGAGCACCGCGCCGTCGGCCTGTTCGGCGAGCTTGCCCGCCTCCAGGGAGAATGTCTGGCCGCCGATTTCGGCCTCTACCTTGATCGCCACTGATTCCTCCAATTTGTCGATATCTCGATCCGCGTCCGGCGCTCGGCCCGCATTGCCCTCATTGGAGCGGGGGCGGGCGGCGACCTGATGGACGCGTGTGTTCATGGTTGGGGCGCGGTTCGCGCCTGGATGGCCCAATCGGGCCGGATACGCGCGACCCAGGGCCAAGCTGGTCCTGGGTCGGGGGGTTCGTGCTTAGCGACGCAGTCCCAGACGACCGATCACCGCCCGATAGCGGTCCACGTCGTTGCGGACGAGGTAGGCGAGCAGTCGCCGCCGCTGGCCAACGAGCTTGAGCAGGCCGCGGCGCGAGTGATTGTCGTTCTGGTAGCTGCGCAGATGTTCGGTGAGCGACTTGATCCGCTCGGTGAGAAGCGCGATCTGAACCTCGGGTGACCCGGTGTCACCTTCGTGGGTGGCGTAGTCGTCGACGATCGCACTCTTCGCATCTTTGGCGAGCGGCACGTATTCCTCCACATTCCTTTCCGTAACGCTCGGGATTTTACCAGACCGAGGGGGTTCCCGCCATCGGTCGGCCCCCCTCAGCCGATGCCCAGGTACGCGCGTGCTGCCACATCGTCACGCTGCATCTGTGCCACGAGCGTCGCAGCGTCGGGGAAGCGGCGCTCGGCGCGCAGGCGCTCGAGCAGGTCGACCTCGAGCCGGGCGTCGTCTAGGTCTCCGTCGAAATCGAGGAGGTGGACCTCCACCAGGACGTGGCCGTCGTCATGGAATGTGGGGCGTACGCCAACGCTAACCAGCGCCGGATGCGCCGGCCCCACGCTGCGCTCCGGCACCGCCGCCCGGCCGACGTAGATGCCGAGCGCCGGCAGAGCAGGGGCGTAGTCGAAGGCCAGGTTGGCGGTCGGGAAGCCGAGTGACCGGCCGCGCCGGTCGCCGACCACCACCGTACCCTCCAGCCGGGGCGGGTAGCCGAGCGATCGCGCAGTGCCGATCTCGCCCTCGGCGATCGCGCGCCGGATGCGCGTGGATGAGACGACCTCGCCGTCGACCTGCACTGGTTCCACGGTCACGACCTCGAAGCCGCGCTGAGCGCCGAGCTCGCGCATGCGCGCCACGGTGCCGCCGCGGCTCCGGCCGAACGCGGCATCCGGTGTCATCACCAGCGTGCGCAGCTCCATCGCCGGCGCCAGCGCGGCGATGAACTCCTCCGCGCTGAGCTGGCGGAGCGCGTCGTCGAAGCGTACCGCCAGCGCCCAGTCCACGCCGCAGTCGTCGCGGATCCGTTCCAGCACGGTGGGGAGCGGCGTCAGCCGCGGCACCACCGTGCCGGGATGCAGCACCTCCTCGGGATGCGGGTCGAAGGCCAGCGCCACGCTGGACGCGCCACGTTCGGAGGCGGCCTGAGCGGTCGCTCCCAGCAGGGCGGCGTGGCCGCGGTGCACGCCGTCGAAGACGCCCATCGTGACCGCCGCCGGGCCGACGGCCGGCAGCGCTCCGATCGGGTGGATCACCCGACAGCCTGTGGCGCGAGCACCTTGTCCGGCTGGAGCTGCCCGCCACGCAGCGTGCCCACACCGAGCAGCTCGTGTGCGCCGAAGACCGCCATTCGTCCCTCGGCCGCGCGGTCAGGCTGTAGCTGCACGAGCGAGCCATGAACAAAGCGATCCGCCTCAGCCGGGTCGAGCTGCACGCGCGGCAGCGGCAGCAGGTCGGCGATCGGCACCATCGCCTCCGCCAGCCGGCCGGCCCCCGCCAGCGCGCCGAGCCGCTCGGGCGTGATCGCATCCTCGATCCGCAGGCCGGCGGCCTCCGTCCTGCGCAGGGCGTGGAGGTATCCGCCGCAGCCGAGCCGCTCGCCGAGGTCGCGAGCGATGGAGCGCACGTACGTTCCGGGGCCGCAGCGCAGATCGATCCGCACGTCCAGCCAGCCGTCACCCGCCTCGGTCTCGAGCAGCCGGACGGCGTCGACGGTCACCGTGCGCGCCGGCAGGTCGAGTGGCTCGCCGGCCCGCGCCGCGCGATGCGCGATGCGGCCCGCCAGCTTGCGGGCCGAGAAGGCGGGCGGTCGTTGCTCGAAGGTCCCCACCAGGTTGGCCAGCTCCGCGGCCACGGCGTTGACGGTTGGCAGCGGATCGTCCCCCGGCTCGAGCGGGCCCTCCTCGTCGTCGGTGGCCGAGCGGAGGCCGAGCCGGATAACCGCGTCGTACCCCTTCCGGCCGCCGGTCAGCTCCTCGCTGAGTCGGGTCGCGACGCCGACCAGGATCGGGAGCACGCCGGAGGCCAGGGGGTCGAGCGTGCCCGCATGGCCGATCCGTCGGGTG
This sequence comes from Candidatus Dormiibacterota bacterium, assembly GCA_035632895.1. Taxonomy (GTDB): domain Bacteria; phylum Chloroflexota; class Limnocylindria; order QHBO01; family QHBO01; genus DASQFY01. The sequence goes on along the minus strand of DASQFY010000191.1, from coordinate 10,708 downwards.
CCGCTGAGGCGACGCATGAGCCCGACCATGTCGTGCGAGGTCGGCCCGACCGGCTTGTCGAGGTTAACGACCCCGAGCATCGGCCCGGGCGAGCTCCCGCTCGCACTCCGCCAGGACGAGCTCTCGGGCGGCGTCGACACCGACCGACAGGGTGCAGCCCGCGGCCCGGGCATGGCCGCCGCCGCCGAAGGCCGAGGTGATGGCGACCGCGTCGGCTCGCTCGCTGGTCCGGACGCTGACCCGCGTGCTGGTCGCGTCGACCTCCTTGAAGAGCACGGCGACGTCCCCCGCCTTTGTTGAGGCGAGCAGGTCGATGAACCCCTCCGAGGCGGTCGGCTGCTCGCCGGCGGCGGCCAGCATCTCGTTCGTCATCGTGGCGTGCACGATCCGGCCCTCGCAGCGCTCCCCCATGCCCGCCAGCATCAGGCCCCACAGGACCAGGGTGCTGTACGGTCGGTCGGCGTAGACGGACCGGTTGATGCTCGAGAGCGGCGCGCCGGCCTCGAGCAGCTGGGCGCCGACCCGCAGGGTGCGCGGGGTGGTGTTCGGGTGGGCGAACGCGTGCGTGTCCGAAACGATCCCGGTCATCAGCACCGTGGCCAGCTCTCGATCCAGCTCCACGCCGAGCTCCGGCAGGAGCAGGGCGACGAGCTCGCAGGTTGCCGCCGCGTCGGCGTCCACCAGCTGGGCGACGCCGAAGCCAGGGTTCGAGACGTGGTGGTCGATGTTCACGAGCTGGCTGCGTGCCAGCCAGTCGGCGTGCTCGGTGGCGATGCTGCCAACCCGCGACACCTCGGCGGCGTCGACCAGGACGGCGACGTCCGGTTCCAGCATCGGCGCGCGCCGGACGCGATCGACGCGCGGCAGGAAGGCGAGCGACGGCGGGGGTGGGTCGGCGCAAACCACCTCCGACGCCTTGCCGAGCCGCTCGGCGGCGATGGCCACCGCGATCCCGGCGCCGAGCGTGTCCCCGTCGGGGTTCTCGTGGCAGATGGCCGTCACGCGGCTGGCGCCGCGGATCAGCTCGACGACGTCTTTCAACCCTCGCCTCTCGGCGGTTCGGCCGTAGGCTCCTCAAGCTCGCGCAGCAGGCGCAGGACCCGATCGCCGCTCTCGATCGACTGGTCGCGGCGCAGGCTGAGCTCGGGCACATGCCGGATCTGCAGCCGTTCGCTCAGCCGCCGCCGCAGCCATGGCGTGGCGGCGTCGAGGGCAGCCATGCTGCGCGCCTGCTCCTCATCGGTCCCGTACACGCTGACGAAGACCCGGGCGTGACCGAGATCCCGGGCGGTCTCCACCCGGGTGACCGTGGCGAAGCCGACCCGTGGGTCCTGCATCTCGCGCTGCATCAGGTCCATCAGCTCATGCCGAATCTGGCTGTCGAGGCGGTCCGTCCGCTGGCTCATCGGCGGCTCAGGAGCCTTCGGCCACCATCTGGAAGCACTCGATCACGTCGCCATCGGCGATATCGTCGATCGACAGGCCGATCCCGCACTCGAAGCCGGTGGCGACCTCGCGAACGTCGTCCTTGAAGCGCTTCAGCGTCTCGATCCGGCCCTCCGCCTCCAGCTTGCCGGAACGGAAGAGGCGAGCCTGCCCACCGCGCACGATCCGGCCGTCGGTGACGTACGAGCCGGCCACGTTGCCCGCCTTGCCGGCCTTGATGACCATCCGAACCTCGGCGTGGCCCTCGACCTGCTCGACCAGCTTCGGGGCGAGCATGCCCTGCAGCGCCGCCCCGACGTCGTCGGTCAGCTTGTAGATGACGTCGTACAGCCGGACATCGACACCCGAGGCGTCGACCTGGCGCTGCGCGCCGGGATCGAGCTTCGTGTTGAAGCCGATGACCACCGCGTCCGAGGCGGTCGCCAGGAGCACATCCGATTCATTGATGTCGCCGGCGCCCTCGCGCAGAATGGTGATCCGGACCTCGGTCGTGTTCAGCCGCTCGAGGGCGTGCCGGATAGCGCCCAGCGAGCCCTGGACGTCGGTCTTCAGCACCACGCGCAGCTCCTTCGCCTCCGCGGACTGGATCTGCGCAGAGATGTCCTCCAGGCTGAAGGCGACCTTCCCGTCGCTGCCTGCTCCGGTGCCGGCGGCCGCCTCGGCCATGTCGCGGGCCGCCTTTTCGTCGGCGACCACGCGCAGGATGTCGCCCGCCTCCGGCAGGTCGGCGAGCCCGATGATCTCGACCGCGGTGGCCGGCTCGGCCGTCTTGACGCGCTTGCCGGCGGCGTTCTGCAGCGCTCGCACCCGGCCGTGCGTGCGCCCCGCCGCCACGATGTCGCCGACGCGCAGGGTGCCGGTCTGGACCAGCACGGTGGCGACGTTGCCGCGTCCCTTCTCGACCTTCGACTCGATGATGGTGCCGACCGCCGGGCGCTTCGGGTTGGCCTTGAGGTCCTGCAGGTCGGCGACCAGCAGCACCATCTCGAGCAGGTCGTCAAGCCCGGTCCCCTGCTTGGCGGAGACGGGAACGGCGATCACGTCGCCGCCGAACTCCTCGATCAGCACGCCGATGTCGGCCAGCTCCTGCTTGACCCGGTCCGGGTTGGCATCCGGCTTGTCGATCTTGTTGATGGCCACGATCATCGGCACGCGAGCGGCGCGCACGTGGTCGATCGCCTCCCTGGTCTGCGGCATCACGCCGTCGTCGGCTGCCACGACAATGATCGCGATATCGGTCACCTGTGCGCCGCGGGCGCGCATGGCGGTGAAGGCCTCGTGACCGGGGGTGTCCAGGAAGACGATGCGCTTCGCGTTGTGCTCGACTTCGGAGGCGCCGATGTGCTGGGTGATCCCGCCCCGCTCCCCCGCCGTTACGCTCGTGCTGCGGATGGCGTCCAGCAGGCTCGTCTTGCCGTGGTCGACGTGGCCCATGACCGTCACGATCGGAGCGCGAGTCACCAGGTCGGCAGGATCGTCCTCGCTGAACAGGATCGGCTTCCCGGTTCCGTCGGCCTCGGTGCCCGGCGCAACGATCTCCTGCGGCGCGGCGGCCTCGGCGGCCGCGCGCTCGGCCGCGCCGCGCTCGACCGTCTCGAAGCCGAGCTCGCCGGCCACCAGCGCGGCGGTGTCGAAGTCGATCGACTGGTTGATGGTCGCGAAGATGCCGTTGCGGATCAGCTCCTTGATGATGTCGGCATGGCTGATGCCGAGCAGGTCGGAAAGGTCAGTCACGCTGATCGACGATGGCAGCTCGAACGGGCCTGCCGGGCGCACGGGCATGACAGGCGCCTCGGCGATCGCTGCGCCTCCTGCGGCTGCGGTGCGCTTGCGTTGCGGGCGCGGCCCGCGCCGCGGCTGGTATCTACGTGGCGGCATCTGTCACCTCGAGCTGAAGCGTTCCCGGCTCCACGGCGGCGCCGAACGCGCGCGTGACGGCCTCGGCCAGGCGTTGCGGCTCGCGGCAGGCAGGGTCGTCGCAGACATAGGTCCCCCGTCCGGCCGCCCTACCGGTTGGATCGATCGCGACTGATCCGTCGGCGCCGCGCACGACACGCGTCAGGTCCCGCTTGGGCCGGACCCGGCGGCAGGCCGCGCAGGTCCGCAGCGGAATGTGATCAGGCCTTCGCTTCGGCATCGGCCGGGGCCTCCTCCGGCGTGGCGGTAACGTCCGCCTCTGGCTCGTCGTGGGCGGCCGCCGCCGTGGCGACCCCCGCATCTGACCGGATGTCGATGCGCCAGCCGGTCAGCTTGGCGGCGAGGCGGGCGTTCTGGCCTTCTTTGCCGATCGCCAGCGAGAGCTGTCGCTCCGGCACGACGACGTTCGCGATCTTATGCTCCTCGTCGATCCGCACGTTCAGCACCTCGGCCGGGGAGAGCGCCTCCGCCACGTATTGCGCCGGGTCCTCGTGCCACAGGACGATGTCCACCTTCTCGCCGTTCAGCTCGGCGACGATGGCCTGGATCCGCGCCCCGCGCTGGCCGACCGCCGCGCCCTTGGCATCGACGCCCGGCTGCCGGCTCTCGACCGACACCTTCGAGCGGCTGCCGGCCTCGCGCGCGATCCCCCGGATCACCACGGTTCCGTTGTAGATCTCCGGGATCTCCATCTCCATCAGCCGCCGCAGGAATCCGCGATGCGTGCGGCTCACGACCAGGACCGGCCCGCGCGTGGTGCGGCGCACCTCCAGGACGTAGACCTTCAGGTGCTGACCGATGCGATAGTGCTCGCCGGGAAGCTGCTCGCTGACCGCCAGCACGGCCTCGACCCCCTTGCCCATGTCGAGCACGACCGCCTGGTCGGTGGTGCGGTGCACCACGCCGGTCATGATCTCGCCCTCACGGGAGGCGTACTGCGAGTACACGACGTCGCGCTCCGCCTCGCGGAGCCGCTGGCGATAGACCTGGCCCGCGGTCTGGGCCGCGATCCGGCCCAGCTGGGCCTGGGTCACGTTCTCGGGGACGCGCACCTTGGCGCCGACCCCGGTGGCGGGATCAATCTTCTGCGCCTCGGCGACCACCATCTGCAGCTCGGGATCCTCGACCTCGTCCGGGGTGGGGACCACCTCGTATTCGCGGTACACGCTGATTTGCCCGGTCTCAGGATCGACGCGCACGACGACGTTCTCCGGGGCATCCGCATTGCGCCGGTAGGCCGATTCGATCGCCTGCTCCAGCGTCTGGATGAGGATCTCCTGCGGCACGCCCTTCTCGGCGTTCAACTGGAGCAACGCTCCGATGAAGTCTCGATTCACGTCCGCACCTCTCGCCCGCGGGCTCCAAACACCAAAAACGTGGGACTGGCGAACCGACCCACGTCTACCTCAGATCAGTATCGATTTGGTCCGCTGACCGTCGGCGAAACCGTCCCGGAGTATAGCAGTCAGCTCCCAAACCCGCCAACGAGGAGGCTGGGGGAAATGCACAAATGGGACAAGACGACTACTCGGCTCGGGTGGTCGCGTTACTCGTTGAACGGGCTGGTGGGAACGTTGACTTCGCCCTCGAGGAGATTAAGAACGTGCCTTCCCAACTTCTGCTGCTTCCTCGATCAACGGAGGAAGGGTTGCAGCTGGAGGTTCGACGGCTCGCCGCGCATCCTGATTTCCCAGCGAGCCGCTAGGACAGCAGCGCCGCGACATCCTCGAGGGTCCAGACATCATCGCCGACCGATGAAGGGACGAGCCGGCCGTGCCGCCGGCTGTTGCGCGAGCCAGCCAAGGCATGGTCGGCTCGTTCCATCAGCGTCTACCCCTCGATGAGGCGGCGCACGTCCTGGATCGAGATGAGGATGACGAGCACGATGAGCACCATGAAGCCGGTCAGGTAGATGAGCGCCTCGCGCTCGGCAGGAAGCCGGCGCCGACGCAGCGACTCGATCAGCACGACGGCGATGCGGCCGCCGTCGAGTGGCGGGAAGGGCAGCACGTTGAGCACCGCCAGGTTCACGGACAGGATGCCCATGAAGATCAGCTGGCTGACCAGCGGCGCCTGGAGGACACGACCCGTCTCCTCCGCGATTCCGATCGGCCCGACCGCGGTCCCGGCGTTCGGGTTGAGGCCAAGCAGCCCACCCACCGCCTCGGCCAGGCCCCCGGGGATGCGCCAGGCAAGGTAGCCGGCCTCCGAGAAGCCGCGCGCCACCGCATCGATCGGCCCACTCACCTGGGATGGCACCTCCACGAAGCGCTCCGGCTCGTAGGTGAAGCCGATCGGGCCCAACCCACGCGCCTCCATCTCGGGCGTCAGCTTGCGCGGTCTGACGGTGATCTCCATCGATTCACCGTCGCGCAGGATCCCGAGACTGACCTCCTTCTCCGCTCGCGAGCGAACGTATGCGGTCAGCTCGCGGGAGACGTCGAATGTGCGTCCATCGGCTGACACGATCACGTCGCCCGGGCTGAGGCCGGCAACGCTGGCCGGGCTGTCCGCCTGGATCTCGGTGATCCTCAATGGGCCCATACCCTGCGGCACCGGAAGGCTCAGCGCGACTGCGAACAGGACGCCCGCCAGCAGGAAGTTCATCGCCACGCCGGCGAGGAGGACGAGGATCCGAACCCAGACCGGCTTGCGGTTGAAGGCCCCGGCCATGGCCTTTTCGACCGCCGGTTCCGACAGCCCGCGCTCGCGCAACCGCTCGGCCTCGATCTCGCCATCCTCGCCGAGCATCTTCACGAAGCCCCCGAGCGGGATCCAGTTGACCGAGTAGCGGGTCCCACGCCACATGACGGACCCAATCCGCGGCGGGAACCCGATCCCGAACTCCTGGACCGTGATGCCAGCCCGCTTGGCGACGATGAAATGGCCGAGCTCGTGCACGAGCACGAGGACGACGAGGACCGCCAGGAATGCGGCGATCGTGCCGACCACGTCCATCAGGCGGACCCGCCGATCCCGAGCTCCGCCGACAGGGCCGCACGCACCTCGGCGTCAAGGGCGGCGATCGCGTCCAGCTCAGGCTCGTCGTCGGCGCCCCAACGCGCGACCGCCTGCTCGATGGTGACGGGAATGCGGCCGAACTCGATGACGCCACCCAGGAAGGCGGCAACCGCCACCTCGTCCGCGGCGTTCAGGATGGTGCCGCGGTTGCCACCGGCCGCGGCGGCGGCGCGCACGGTCGCATAGGCGGGGAAGCGCTGCTCGTCGAGCGGCAGGAACTGCAGGTCGTCCCACGCCTCGGGCGGCGCGGCGCGCGCCGGCGAGGGCAGCCGCTCCGGATAGGTGAGGGCGTACTGAATCGGAAGACGCATATCGGGGACCCCGAGCTGGGCCTTATACGAACCGTCGGTGAACTCGACGAGCGAGTGCACCACGCTCTGGGGATGAATCACCGCATCAATCCTACTGTACGGAAGTCGGTACAACCACCGGGCCTCGATCCCCTCGAACGCCTTGTTCACCAGCGTCGCCGAGTCGATCGTGATCTTCGGCCCCATCTGCCAGGTGGGGTGGGCCAAGGCTTCCTCCGGTCGAACGCCGGCCAGCTCGGCCGGCGAGCGGTCGCGAAACGGGCCGCCCGAGGCGGTGAGCACCAGACGCGCCACATCCTCGAGCCGTTCCCCGAGCAGACACTGCCAGATCGCGGAGTGCTCGCTGTCGATTGGCCGCAGGAGGTCGAGCGGATCGCCACCCCGCGCGTCCAGCGCGCGAGCGACGAGGTGCCCACCGGTGACCAGCGTCTCCTTGTTGGCGAGGGCCACACGGCGTCCGCCGGCGAGCGCGGCCAGCACGGATGGCAGCGCGGTCATGCCGGTGGTGGCAACCACGACGATCTCGACGCCGTCGGCGGTGGCCAGCTCCTGGAGGCCGCCTCTCGCCCAGCGCCCCGCATCCAGGTCGTCAGGCCGCCCATCGGCGCTCCACGCGCGGGCCTTCGGGAACTCGGAAAGCTGCTGGCGGAAGGCCGGCGTGGCGCGTCCCGCGGCAAGGCCGACGAGCCGGAACCGGCCGGGATGGGCGGCCACGACCTCGAGGGTCTGGCGGCCGATGGAGCCGGTCGACCCGAGCAGCGCAATCCCTGTCACGCGGCGGCGCCGGCGACGAGCAGCGCGTAGCCGGCCAGCACCGGCGCGGCGAACAGGAAGGAGTCGATGCGGTCCAGCATTCCGCCGTGGCCGGGGATCAGGAAGCCGGACTCCTTGCGCCCGGCGGCGCGCTTCACGAGCGACTCGGCGAGATCGCCGCCCTGCGCGGCAATGCCGACGAGCGGGCCGATGAGCAGCGGGTGCCACGGCTCGAGTCCGACCAGCCAGGCGCCGAGCCCGGCCGCCAGCGTGGCGGTCACGAGCCCACCGGCCAGCCCCTCCAGCGTCTTCGACGGGCTGATGTGGTCGATCAGGCGCCGGCGACCGATCCAGCGTCCGGTCAGGTAGGCGCCCGAGTCGTAGCCCCATACCACCGCGACGAGGAGCAGGCACCAGGCCGTGCCGGCGCGCAGCCCAAGCGCACCGACCGCCGCCCCCGAGCCATCGGCCGGCCCGAGGTGCGCGACGAGGACGATGAACGGCGCCAGCAGCCCGACGTAGGCGACCCCGAAGGAGGTCGTCGCCCAGCTCAGGAAGCCGGCTCTTGGGTCGGCGCGTGCGAAGCTGGCCGCCCCCAGCAGCACCACTGCCGCCGCGAAGGCGATGAGCGTCAGCCCCGGCGTGGCGGTTGCCCGCAGCATGTCGGCGAGGATGCCACCCACCTGGTCCGCGTTGGCGGCGATCAGGCCGGCGCCGGTGACCACGGTTCCCGTCGCCAGGGCGAGCACCTGCGGCGGTTCGAAGCCGGCGGCGTCCAGCAGCGCGATCATCTCGACCAGGGCGAGGAAGGCGACCAGGCCGACCAGCAGCGAGAGCCATGGCTCGCCGAGCAGGATGGCGATGACCACGATCGGGGTCAGGATTGCCGCCGTGAGCACGCGGGTCAGGAGCATCGGTCAGGCCCCATAACGACGCTGCCGGTCGGCGTACTCGTCGATCGCGGCGTCCAGGTCCGCCTCGCGAAAGTCGGGCCACAGGGCCGGGCAGGTCACGAGCTCGGCGTAGGCTCCCTGCCAGAGCAGGAAGTTGCTCGTCCGCTGCTCGCCGCCGGTGCGGATGATCAGGTCCGGGTCGGGCTGGCCGGCGGTGTAGAGGTTCTCGCCGAGGCGCTCCTCGTCGATCTCGGTCGCGGTCGCCCCGGCCGCGATCAGCGCCCGTATGGCGTCGATGATCTCCGAGCGACCCGAATAGTTGAAGGCGATGTTCAACGCCATCCGCGAGCCGCCGCGGGTGCGGTCCTCGGCCTCTCTGATCGAGCGCTGGATGTCGACAGGGGCCTCGTGCAGGCGACCGATGACGCGGACGCTGACGCCCTGCGCGACGAGCTCGTCGGTGTGCTGCCGGACCGCCCCATCGATAAGGCCGAAGAGGCCGGCCACCTCCTCGTCTGAGCGGCGCCAGTTCTCCTGGCTGAAGACGTAGAGCGAGAGGACCTCGATCCCGCGATCCGGCGCGACACGAACAATGGGCTTGATCGCCTCCACGCCCTGGACGTGCCCGGCGATGCTCGGCAGCCCTCGCGCCGCGGCCCAGCGTCGGTTGCCGTCCATGATGATCGCGACGTGTCGGGGGCGCGCGCGCAAGGGGTGCGCCTCAGACCTCCATCACTTCCGATTCCTTGTGATCGGCGCGGGCATCGATGGCCTCGACGAAGCGATCGGTCAGCCGTTGGAGCGCGTCGAGCTCGCGGCGCTCCTCATCCTCGGACAGCGCGCCGTCGCGCAGCGCCTTCTTCAGGGCGTCGGCCGCCTCGCGGCGGTGGTTGCGCACCTCGACCCGCGCCTCCTCGGTGCGACGGCGCACCTGCTTCACCATCTCGCGCCGGCGCTCCTCGGTCAGCGGCGGCACGTTGAGGCGGACCACCGTGCCATCGACGTTGGGCGTCAGCCCAATGTCGCTGCGCGTGATCGCCTTGTCGATCGCCGACAGGACCGATCGGTCCCACGGCTGGATCACGATCAGGTGCGGATCTGGCGTGCTGATGCCGGCAATCTGGTTGAGCGGCGTGGCGGTCCCGTAGTAGTCGACCAGGATCCGCTCGACGAGCGCGGTGGAGGCGCGGCCGGTCCGAATGCCCGCGAAGTCGCGCTCCATGGCCTCCACGGCGCGTTGCATCTTGGGCTCGACGGCGGCGAGCGCCTCGTGCGTCATCTGGTCACCTCCCCAGCGATCAGCGTGCCGATCGACTCGCCGCGGACGGCGCGAACGATGTTTCCCGGCTGTGTCATGTCGAAGACCACGATCGGCATCTCGTTGTCCATCGCCAGGCTGACGGCGGTCGCGTCGAGTGCCTCGAGCCGGTTGGAGATCAGGTCGGTGTAGCTGATCCGGCTGTAGCGCGTGGCGCCGGGCTCCTTCTCAGGGTCGGCATCGTACACCCCGTCCACGCGGGTGGCCTTGAGGATCACCTCGGCCCCGATCTCAACGGCTCGCAGGGTGGCAGCCGTGTCGGTCGTGAAGTAAGGGTTGCCGGTACCGGCGACCATCACCACCACGCGCCCCTTCTCGAGGTGGCGAATCGCGCGGCGGCGGATGTACGGCTCGCAGATCTCCGGCATGGCAATCGCCGACAGGACGCGGGTCGGCGTCCCAGACTGCTCGAGCGCGTCCTGGATGGCGAGCCCGTTCATGACGGTGGCGAGCATGCCCATGTAGTCCGCGGTCGAGCGATCCATTCCGCTGGCCGCCGCGGACAGTCCGCGGAAGATGTTCCCGCCACCGACGACGATGGCGATCTCGACATTGCCGCCCTGTGCCTCGGCCACCTGTTTGGCGATCTCGCGCGTGACCTCGGGGTCGATCCCGTACTGCCGGTCGCCCATCAGCGCTTCGCCCGAGAGCTTCAGCAGCACCCGGTGGTAGACCGGCGCGTCGACGGGCTGATCGGTCACCTCAGGCGGCCTCCTCGTCGGAGCTCACGGCAGCGGTTTCGCCAACGGCCATGCGCACGAAGCGAGCGACCCGGATGTTCTCGCCGAACAGGGCGATCTTCTCGGTGATCAGGTCGCTCACCTTCTGGTCGGTGTCGCGGAATTGCAGCTCCAGCAGGCAGACCGATTCGAGCCACTTGTTCAGCTTTCCCTCGACGATCTCCGGGATCCGGTCGGCCGGCCGACCGTCGCGCTCGGCGTCGACCATGAAGAGGCGACGCTGCTCGGCGATCACCTCGGCCGGCACGTCGTCGCGGCTGACATAGAGCGGGTCGCGGCCGGCAACCTCGATCGCCAGCTCGCGGGCGA
>DASQFY010000190.1:0-4378 GCA_035632895.1 Candidatus Dormiibacterota bacterium | reverse complement strand
CACCACCAGCACGGCGGCGGCGCCGACGGCTGAAACGAGAGGGCGCTTGAGCACGCGGTCGAGCACCCACGACCACACGCGCGGCTCGCCCGTGCGCTTCTCGGGCTTCAGGAAGGGCACGCGGCCCTTGTTCACCCGGTCGCCGAGCTTGGAGAGCACGGCGGGCAGCACGGTCAGCGAGCCGATGACCGCTATGGCCACCACGATGATCGTGCCCGTGGCGAACGAGATGAACGTCGCCGCGCCGCCCAGGTACATGCCGGCCATCGCGGCTATCACCGTGATGCCGGATACCAGCACCGCGCGTCCCGAGGTGGCGGCCGCGGCTTCGAGCGCGGCTTCCTCGCTGCGCCCCGCGGCACGCTCCTCGCGTTCCCGGCGGATATAGAAGAGCGCGTAGTCGACTCCCACGGCCAGGCCGATCAGGAGCACCACCGAGTTGATGGCCTCGTCCACCGGCGCGATCTGGCTGATCGGGCCGATCAGGCTGATGGCCGCGGCCACCGCGGTCACCGCCAGCAGCAGCGGCACGAAGGCCGCCAGCAGCGCGCCAAAAGCAAGGACGAGGATGATCAGGGTGATTGGAAGAGAGGTGACCTCCGCCTTCTGGAAGTCGTCCTCGAAGGCCTGGTCGAGCGCCTTGTCGGCACTCGCGCCGCCGAACTCCTCGATGCGGAAACCCGCCTCTTGGCGGTCGAGCTTCGAAACGGTGGCCAGAGCCGGGTCAACCTTGGCCTCGGCATCCTCGCCGGGTAGCTCGAAGGTCACGAGCGCGGACTTGCCGTCCTCGGACAGCGTGCCCTGGTTGCCCTTGGCGTAGGGACTCTGAACGTTCTGGACGCTCTTGGTGTCCTTGAGCCCGGCCACGACCGAGCCCACGACCTGACGGAACTCGGCATCACTGTTGCGGGCTCCGTCCTGGCTCTGGATCAGGACGCTCTCGCCCGACTTGTCGGGAAAATGGTTGGCCACCACCTTGTCGGCGCGGCCCGATTCACCGATGCCGTAGTCGCTGTCGGACAGGGTCTTGGTACCTACCGATCCGCCGATGAACACGGCGAGGATCACGAACGCGAGCCAGCCGAAGATTGCCGTTTTTCTGTGCTGCGCACTCCAGCGTCCGGCGCGCGCGGCGAGATTTTTTTGGGTTCCGTTTTGCATAGACGCAGCTTCCGTCTAGCGCAGCGGAGTTCCCAGGGGGCTTGCCCGATTCGTCAGGTGCGGCTAACCACACCATCTTCTGGGGGCGCGAGCATGAACAGCTCGATCTCCATGTCCGGACCCACGTGGTGATTGGAGATGAAGGCCAGCACGGACCGGCCCGAAAGGCGTTCGACCGCTTCGATGAACTTGTGCTGCATCGCGTTCTGGAAGACGCTGCGGGTTTCCTGCACGACCCGGCTGCGCTGCAGCTCGATCATGGTCTTCTCGACATCCGTATAAACGCCGCCGAGCACACAGGCAAGCAGGTCGCCGCCCAGCAGCTGGGTCTTGGCCGTTACCGGCACCCGGTGGTGGTAGCGCTCGTGGAGGATCACCATGGAGTCGGTCACTGCGACAAGCAGGGCGTCGCCGGTCAGCGGAACGGTGGTGGCCGACATTGCGGCCTTCTCTCTCGTCCTCCAGTCAGGTCTCGCGCGCGAGGCGAAGGGCGGAAACCCAACGAGCGACTGGCTCCATCCTAGAGCTTGTGGTTATCATTGAACGGCGTGGAGCCTCAGTCCACAGCTCGCGACCACGGCGATGTGCTCACCGCCATTTCGGACGGAATGGTCGGGCTGCTCAAGGAGTTCTACGGCCGAGGGCCGACGCGGGCCAAGTCCTACTACCAGGACGACTTGGTCGTGTGCGTGCTGCGCGGGGGGTTCAGCCGCGTGGAGGAGACCCTGCTCCAGGGCGGACGGGGGCCGGCGGTGATCGAGCAGCGCATGGCGTTCCAGGAGCTAATGCGCGATCGCTTCGAGGGTGTGATCGAGCACGCGACCGGGCGCCGGGTGATCGGGTTCATGAGCGGGAACCAGCAGCATCCCGACATGATGTGCGAGGTCTTCATCCTCGCGCCAACCGATCTCGTCGACGATTGACGCTGCGCGTACGGGGCGGTAGCCTGAGGGCAGAGGGCAGCACTGTGCGGTCGGCTCCACGGGCCGGCAACACCACCTGACTTCCGAGTTTCGCCGACATCGAGCGACCCGGAGGTCGACATGCCCCGAACGATTCCCTTCATCTGCCGTTGGAGCGACAGCGGGGTCGGCGCGGCCTGGGTTCATGTGGCCGGTGAACTCGATCTCGCGACGGTGCCTCAGTTCGAGGCGGCATTGCACGCGGCGCAGATCAAGGCATGGACGGTCGTACTCGACCTGCGTGCCCTCGCCTTTGTCGACTGTCTCGGCGCGCATGCGATCGCCGATGCCGCCGCCCGTGCACGGCAGGACGGCCGGCGGCTGATGGTCGTACGCGGGGCCTCCAACATCGACAAGGTGCTGACGCTGACCGGAGCGGCTGCCGGACTGGAGATCTTCGACCTCGAACCGCCCGCCGGTGGCCTTGAGCGCGCCCAGGAAACGGTGTGGGCCGTAGCGTGAGCCACGTCAGGCAGCCGCCGACCCCCGCCGACTCGCCGGCGCCTGCTCAGATAGGGAGTCATCACCTGACCGCCCTCTCCGCTGCGGTGGTGGGCATCGTGGGTGATCACTGCGGTCGCGCGCCAACCGAGGTCAGGAGCGTCCATTTCGAGGAGCACGTGATCACGATTCTCCAGGATGGCCCGACGCCGGCTGATCAGGAGGCCGTGAACGCCGAGTTCGTGCGCGCTGCCGAGTGGGCTCTCGGGCGCAGGGTGCTCAGCCACCGCAGCAGCCTCCATCCCGAGTCCCACATCTCGTTCGAGATCTTTCTGCTCGCGGACGAGGGAGAGGGCGCCATCCGGCGGGGTGGACTGCACCTGGTAGGCGGGACGGAGTCCTGATGGCCGCCCGGCGGATCGTCAACCTGATCGCGCTGGTGCTGCCTCCGGTCGCGGTCGTGCTCGCCGCGGTGCTGTTCTGGGACCGCCTCGTCGAGCCGGTTGACCTGGCCCTTCTCGCCGTCGGCTACGCCGTCACCTGCCTGGGCATCACCGTCGGCTTTCACCGCCTGCTCACCCATCGCGCGTTCCAGACCTACCCCGCCGTCCGTTACACCCTGGCGGTGTGCGGAACGCTTGCGGTGGAGGGTTCGGTGATCAAGTGGGTTACCGACCATCGCAAGCACCACGACTTCGCCGACGAGGACGGTGATCCACACACCCCCCACGGCGGTGGGCCGGGCCTGCTGGGCGCGGCGAAAGGGCTCTGGCACGCCCACATGGGCTGGCTGTTCACCACCGTCGGTCAGGCGGACCGGCAGCGCTACGGGGCCGACCTGCTGCAGGATCGCGGCATCCGGTGGATCGACGCCGCCGAGAGGCCCCTGATCGCGGCGAGCCTCGTGATCCCCTTCGTGATCGGGCTGGCGGTCAAGGGCAGCCTGGCGGGCGCGTTCTTGACGCTGGTTTGGGGCGGCCTGCTGCGCATCTTCCTTCTGCACCACGCCACGTTCAGCATCAACTCGATCTGTCACTTCTTCGGGCGCCGGCGCTTCGACACCGACGACGAGTCCACCAACGTCGGCTGGCTCTCGCTGGCGACCTTCGGCGAGTCCTGGCACAACAACCACCACGCCTTCCCCACCTCCGCCTTCCACGGGCTGCGCCGCGGCGAGTTCGACCCCGGGGGCCTGACCATTCGCGCCCTGGAACGCGCGGGGTTGGCCTGGGACGTGGTGCGCATCGGACCCGAGCGCCAGCTCCGAAAGGCCGTCGCCGACTCGGCCTGACCCGACAGGGCGTCCGCTACAACATGGGGGGTGAAGCGTGCCCTGATCGCCCTCGCAGCGGGACTGGTGCTGGCCGACGCGGCCGTCGTGACGCTGGCGCTGCCGCAGGTTCTGCTCGAGCTCGACACCTCGGTGGAGGGAGTGGCCGCCGTGATCGCGGTCTACACAGGGGTGCTGGCCCTGGGCTTGCCGGTGTCGGCGGCGCTGCACGGGCGCGCCACCGGTGCGGCCGGCGCGCTGCTGTTCGGCGTGGCCTCGATCGGCTGCGCCAGCGCCGGCTCGCTCGAGCTGCTGCTCGTGATGCGCGCCCTACAGGCGCTCGGCGGCGCCGCCCTTCTGGCCGCCGCCTTCGACGCGCTGGATGGCGGCGGGGCGGGGCGGAGGCTCTGGGTGGGCGCGGCCGTGGCCGGCACCGCGGCCGGGCCGGCGCTCGGCGGAGTACTCACCGAGGCCTTTGACTGGCGGGCCATCTTCATCGCGCAGGCGCCAGTCAAAGGCCTCGGTGAGTAGTCCGCCGAGCGCC
>DASQFY010000189.1:0-14607 GCA_035632895.1 Candidatus Dormiibacterota bacterium | reverse complement strand
TCACCGCCGCGGCCTTCGGCGAGCTGGCCCGCTCCGGCGTCGACCTGGCGTTGGTGGAGGTGGGGATGGGCGGACGCCTGGACGCCACCAACGCACTCGATCCGGGCGTCGCAGTCGTCACCAACGTGCAGCATGACCACGAGCGGCACCTGGGCAACACCCTGGCGGCCATCGGGGCCGAGAAGGCCGCCATCATCAAGGCCGGCAACCTGGCGACCACCGGAGCGACGGGGCGTGGGCTGCGACCGATCCTGGACCGATGCGACGGCCTGGGCGTTCCGCTGCGACGAGCCGGACCCGGCCAGGCGTACCGGACCGAGGTGCTGCATGCCGGTTGGGACGGCCTCCGGCTCGACGTCGTGACGCCTGAGCGTGAGCTGCGCGCGCTGCGGGTGGGGCTGCTGGGCAGCCACCAGGCGGCGAATGCCGCCGTGGCGCTGGCGCTGCTGGACGCGCTATGCGAAGACGGGCTGCGGCGGAACGCATCCCTGCCCCTCGACGACGAAGCAGTCCGGCGCGGCTTCGCGACGGCGCGTTGGCCTGGCCGGCTGGAGCTGCTGAAGCGAACCGCATTCGGCCGCGTCCTGCTCGACGGCGCCCACAATCCGGCCGGCGCCCGTGCCCTCGCCTCGGCCCTCGAGGAGCTCGGCGTCCGTCGCTTTCCGCTCGTGCTCGGCGCCATGCGCGGCAAGCGGGTCACCGCCATGCTGCGGGCGCTGGCGCCATTGGAGCCGCGGCCGGTCTTCACGCGCATCGAGGACCCCGGCGCGATGGCCCCGGCAGACCTGTTGCGGACCTGGCGTCGGCTGCGGAGGGGCGGAACCCATGCCCCGACGCCGGCGGACGCGCTCGCACGCGCAGCCGAGCTCCGTGCCGACGCGAACCAGCCGCTGGTGGTGGCCGGCTCGCTCTATCTGGTCGGCGCCGTTCGTGGGATGCTCACCGGCAAGGAGGGGCCGGCATGACGAGCCTGCGCTGGGGCGAGCGGACGTATGTGATGGGCATCATCAACCTCACCGCGGACTCGTTCAGCGGCGACGGCCTGGCATTGGCCGGTCGCAGCGAGGCGGAGATCATGGCCACCGCCTTGGCCCAGGCGCGAGGGTACGTCGAGGCCGGGGCCCAGATCCTGGACGTCGGCGCCGAGTCTTCGCGGCCGGCGCAGTTCTACGGTGAGCATCCACCCATGGACGGCGCCGAGGAGGCCGCCATCGCGGTCCCGGTGGTGGTGGCGCTGGCGCGCGCCTTCAGCGATCGCGCAACGGTCAGCATCGACACCTCCAAGGGAGAGGTGGCGCGCACGGCGTTGGCCGCCGGCGCCGGAATGGTCAACGACGTGTGGGCCGCGCGCCGGGACCGGGGCACTGCGCTTGCCGCCGCCGAGGCGGGCGCGTACCTGGTGCTGATGCACAACCAGGAGCGTGCGGAGTATCCCGATGGTCTCTTCGAGACCGTCGTCACCTACCTGGCGAGCGCGGTCGAGGATGCGGTCGCCGCCGGCGTGCCGCGCGACCGGCTGGTCGTCGACCCGGGGATCGGATTCGGCAAGGCGCCGGAGCACTCGGTTGAGATCCTGCACCGGCTCGCCGAGCTGAAGGCCGCGCTCGGCGGGCTGCCGATGCTGGTCGGCACCAGCCGGAAGCGGTTCATCGGTGAGCTGCTGGGTGGCGCCCCGCCGAAGGAACGGCTGGAGGGGACCGAGGCAACCGTGGCGCTGGCCATCGCCGCCGGGGCCGACATCGTGCGGGTCCACGATGTGGCGCCGATCATGAAGACGGTGGCGGTCGCCGACGCCATCGTGCGGTGGCGGTCATGAGCGACCGCATCACCCTGCGAGGCATGCGTTTCGTCGGCCGCCACGGGGTCCTGCTCGAGGAGCGGCTCGAGCCCCAGCCGTTCGAGGTCGACGTCATCCTGTATGGCGACCTGTCGGCGCCGGCGGCCAGCGACGAGCTGGCCGACACCGTCGATTACGGCGCAGTCTTCGCACTCGTCGCGGAAGTCGTGGAGGAAAGGTCGTTCCGGTTGATCGAGGCGCTGGCCGGTGCCATCGCCGATGCCGTTCTCGCCAGCCAGCCGATCGACGATGTCGAGGTCCGCGTGCGCAAGCCGAAGGCCCCGTTGCCCGGGGCCTTCGAGACGGTGGAGGCGCGCCTGCGGCGGCAGCGCGAGCCGGCTAAACCTGATCCGGAAGCGTCCCCAGGGTGACGGTCAACTCGCGGGTCGCCCCGTCGGAAACGACGCTCAGGGTCACCTCGTCGCCGGGCTGGTGCGGCAGGATGCGGGTGGCCAGGTCGTGGTCGGCGTCGACGGGGTCGCCGTCGACGGCGACGATGATGTCGCCCGCCTGAAGCCCGGCGGCCTCTGCGGGACTCCCGGGAATGATGGCGGGCCTGTCCGTGTCACCCGACTCGATAAGCACGCCGTGGTCGACGGCGAGGTTCAGATCCTCGGCAAGCTGCTTGGTGATCGGCTGGTAGCGGACCCCGATCCACGGGCGTTCCAGCGGCTTTCCGTCGACGGCCAGCTGCATGATCGGCTTGGCGACGTCGATCGGAATCGCGAAACCGATTCCCTGCGCGTCCTGGTTGACCGCCGTGTTGATCCCGATCACCTGCCCGGCGCTGTCGAGCAGCGGCCCGCCGGAGTTGCCCGGATTGATGGCGGCATCGGTCTGGATCAGGTTGTTCAGCTGCTCGGACGACGCCTGCGCGGCGTCGCCGGCGACGATCTGGCGGCCGAGGCCGGAGATGACACCGGTGGTGACGGTATTCTCGAAGCGGGCAAGCGGATTGCCGATGGCGATCGCCAGCTGCCCGGGCTCCAGGTTGGCGCTGCTGCCGATCGCGACGGTGGGCAGGTCGGTGGCGTCGACCTTGACGATGGCGAGGTCGGTCAGGGTATCGATGCCGTACACCTCGCCGGGCAGCTCGCGGCTGTCGTTGAGGATGACCGTCAGCTGGGATGCCCCTTCGACGACGTGCTTGTTGGTGACGATCCAGCCATCGGGCTGATAGATGAAGCCGGAACCGGTCCCTTGTGCGCCGGCCTGGCTGGATATGATCGTGACCACCGCCGGCATGGCGGCCTGCACTGCCTTGATGACCGCCGACGACTCGTCGATGTGGACCTGCGAAGCGTTCGTGCCCAGCGGCTGGGAGGAGGAGACCGGGTCGCCGCTCGCCGGCCGGATCAGGTTGGCGACTGCCGCCGCCGACAGAGAGCCGGAAAGGATGCCAACCACCAGCGCAATCGCGATCACGCCGCCCGTCCCCGGACCGCGACGCGGCGCCCGGCCGGCCATCGGTGGGATGGGCGGACGGGTTGACCACGACTGGCCGGCCTGCCACGACGGCGGCGGGGTGGCTTGCGAGGGAGCTGGGCCGAAGCGCCGTACTTCCATCGGCTCAGTCGGGTTACGCGGGTCGTTCGGATCGTGTGTCATCGGTCATCTCGCTCGTGTGGCCAGCGGGCGGGCATGGCGCCATCGTGAGCTGCGCCAGTTGCGACCAGGGCGTTGAGCGCGTGAAGTTTCATTGACCTTCGTTCGTGCCGCGCGGCAGTCGGACCGTGAAGAGGGCGCCGTCACCGACCGTGCTGGCCACCTCGATCGTCCCACCATGCATCTCCACGATGGAGCGGGCAATGGCCAGGCCCAGGCCACTGCCGGAGGCCCGCGCCTCCCCAACATTCGTGCCGCGGAAGAACCGATCGAACACGAGCGGCAGCTCGGCCGCCGGGATGCCCGGGCCGGAATCGCGCACCTCCAGCACCGCGCCATCTTGATCGTCGCGAAGGGCCACGACCACCTCGCCGCCGCGCTGCGTGAACTTCAGGGCATTGCCGACCAGGTTGGAAAGCAGCTGCACGATCCGCTCCTGGTCGAAGCGCACCATCACCGGACTGGTCGGCACGGCGCTGGTCAACGCGACCCCGCGCTGCTCGGCCAACTCGGCGTGGGCCTCGACCACGGCGCGGACCGGTTCGCGCAGGTCGCCCCAGCGCATGTCGAGCGGGAAGATCCCGGCGTCGATGCGCGACAGGTCGAGCAGGTTGGTGCTCATCCACTCCAGGCGGTTGATCTGCTCCGTCGATCGGTCCAGGAACTCCCGACGGGTCGACGGGTCGACGTCGCCGTCGCGCTGCAGCTCGGTGAACGCACGCAGCGCGGCGATCGGCGTGCGCAGCTCGTGGCTGACATCGGCGACGAACTCACGCAGCCGGTCGCGGTCGGCTTGCAGGAGCTTGACCGATTCACTGAGGCGATCGGCCATCACGTTGAACTGCTGCCCGAGCTCATCGACCTCCACGATTCCGAAGGCCGGAGCGCGCTCCTCGAGCGCGCCCTGAGCGAAGCTGCTCGAGGTGCGGCGCAGCCGCGCGAGTGGACCGGTCAGCCGGCGCGCCGCCAGCACGCCGACGAACAGCGAGACGGCCAGCGCCGCCAGCCCCGCGCCAACCAGCGTTCCGTTGACACGCTGCAGCGTGGCGACCCGGTTGGTGTACACGTCGCGCACCGTGTAGTTCAGGGTGATCGACTGGCCGAGGCTGATGACGAGCTGAGCGGTGAAGGTCTGGGCCTCGACGCCGGGATCGGGCTGGAGTCCCTGCGCCCGCAGCTCGGCGTCGGTATCACGGTTCGGAACCGCCCTGGCGGCCAGCGATCCGTCAGCGTAGGTGATCTCGACCGTCCCCTGGGCGAGCGCGTCGGCGGACAGTTGTGCACGGTCCTGCAGGAGCCCCGTGTTGCGCAGCTCGGGCGTCAGCAGCACGCCCGGCCGCTCCCTGCGAAAGATCTCCGCCTGATTGACCACCAGGATGAACGTGGCGCGCGCCGCGATCTCGGCGCGCCGCTCCGCCTCGTCCGCGAGGTAGCCGGGGAGGATCTGCGACAGCGCAACGCCCGAAACGACCAGCGCGACCAGCGCGACGCTGGCCAGGGTCAGCACCAGTCGGACGTTCAGCCGTTGGAGGGTGCCCGCCAGCAGTCGGAACGGCCCTGGCGCCGCGTCATTCCTCGGAGAACGCATAGCCGACCCCTCTCACCGTCTTGATGTAGCGCGGCTGGGCGGGATCAGGCTCGATCTTGTCGCGAATGTGGCTGATGTGCACGTTGATCGTCCGCTCATCGGCCTCGAGGGCCTCGTAGTCGCGGACGAGCTCCAGGAGCTGGGAGCGGGTGTACACGCGCCCGGGGCGCGTCGCCAGGTGGCGCAGCAGGTCGAACTCGGTGGTGGTCAGCCCGATCCGCTCGCCACCGCGCGTCACTCGCCTCCGCTCGAGGTCGATCACCAGGTCGCCGCGGCGCAGCGTGCGGCCTGCCTGCGTGTCGGCCAGCTCGCCGTAGGCCCGGCGCAGGAGCGCCTTCACGCGGCTCACCAGCTCCCGCACGCTGAACGGCTTGACGAGGTAGTCATCGGCACCGATCTCCAGGCCGACGACCTTGTCGACCTCATCGGCCCGCGCGGTGAGGAACAGGATCGGCGCGCGCGTCTCGCGACGCAGCTGGCGGCAGACCTCGAAGCCGTCGATCCCCGGCAACCGGACGTCGAGCAGCACCAGGTCAGGGGCGATGTCCGCGAAACGGGCGATCGCCTCCTCCCCGGTGGGGACGACCTCCACGCTGTAGCTCTCGCGCTCCAGCGCCACCTGAACGCCGCGCGCCACCGCGGGCTCGTCCTCGACGATCATGATCATGCCGGCCATTCGGCCACGGATTCTAGACCGATTGCGCCGGCTGCCCCGGGACGGCCCTTTGCAGGCAATATCGCTGAGGGCGATAGAAGGGCACCGCAAGCCCCGGCCTGGCGGCGCAGTATCGCCGCGGGCGATTGCACAGCGCCGGAAACGCCCAAGCGGCGCGGCACCATCGCCAGGAGCGATATCTGGTCCAGGGCACAGGCGGGCCGCCTTGCCGCTCCATCGGTCCGCTGGTACCATGCCGGCTCGCACGGGCAGCCACCAGGTACGAGTCTGGCTTGCCCCCACTGCCCCTCGAGGACCCGCCACCACCCATGGAGCTCCAGATCTCGGTCGTCCCGCGCGAGCTCACCGGCAAGCGCACGAAGCGCCTGCGCGCGGCGGGCGTTGTTCCGGCCGTGGTCTTCGGCAAGACCGCCGGCTCGGTCCCGGTTCAGCTCGAGGCGAAGGCCTTCGAGGCACTCTACCGCGAGGCGGGTCGCACCAGCATCGTCCGCGTCTCGGTCGACGGTGGCGGCACGACCAGCGTCGTCATCAAGTCCGTTCAGCGCCACCCGTTGACCGGTCGCGCCCTGCACATCGACTTCTTCGCGCCCGATCTGACCCAGGAGATGCTGGTTGACGTCCCGCTCGTCTTCGTCGGCAAGGCACCGGCGGTGGAGGAGACCGGCGGGTCCCTATTCACGTCCCTCGACCACCTCAAGGTCAAGGCACTCCCCGCGGATCTGCCGCACGAGTTCACGGTCGACGTTTCGTCGCTCGCCGACCTCGAAGCCGCGATCCATGTCAGCGACCTCGCCGTCGCCCCGAACGTGACCGTCCTCAACGAACCCGATGAGCTGGTGGCCAAGGTGATGCCGCCGCGCGTCGAGGAAGAGCCGGAGGTTGAGGTCGAGGAGGGTGAGGAAGGCGAGGAGGGTGAGGAAGGCGAGGGCGAGGGCGCAGAAGGCGAGGCCGGGGCTTCCGCCGAGGGCGAAGGCGCCGCAGAGCCGACCGAGTAGGTCGGCCGCGCCGCCCGACCGCGCCGCCCGACCGCCCGACCGCGCCGCCCGGCGCCTGACCCCTTTTCGCGACGGCCGCGCATCGGTATAGTCCCGTCCGTAGGCCCTGCGCCGGAACACTGCACGATCCGGCACGAGCCGTGGGGGTTCGACACGGCAGCGGCTGATGGAGGCGGTCGCGCTACACGCGGTGCCCAACCCGGCCCGATCCTGCGACGCGGATCCTGTGCGCCCGCGACCGCGATACGGTTGGCCCTCCCGCCCGCCGTTGTCACGCGCTCATGAGCACGGGATCCCTCAGCCCAGCCCACCGACTAAGAGCATCGGAGGAGTGAGGTCTCCATGACGCAGCCAGCATCCCGCGAGGACGTCATCCAGCAGGACGTCCGCGACCTGCACCGCCTTGGCTACGCGCAGGAGCTGTTCCGAAGCATGGGGGGCTTCAGCAACTTCGCGATCAGCTTCAGCATCATCTCCATCCTGACCGGCGCGGTCATCCTGTACGACTACGGCCTCGCATGGGCCGGCACGGCCGCGAGCCTGCTCGGCTGGCCGCTCGTTACCATCTTCGTGCTGGCCATCGCAGCATCGATGGCGGAGGTCGCATCTGCCTATCCGACGGCCGGCGGCCTCTACTACTGGGCCAGCAGGATGAAGGGCAAGAACTGGGGCTGGTGGACCGCCTGGTTCAACCTGATCGGTCAGTTTGCGATCGTCGCCGGCATCTCGTACGCGGCGGCCCAGTTTCTCAACGTCTCCATCGTGACGCCGCTGTTGGATAACATCGGCGTGACCTACAGCAATGTGACCGAGATCATCACGATCGGCGGCGTGCCGATCCTGACCGGCGGGCTCGTCACGATGGGCGTACTGCTCGCTCTCTGCCTGTTCATCAACATCCGGGGCATCAACCTCGTCGCGCTCCTGAACCAGGTCAGCGTCTGGTGGCACATCGCCATCGTTGCCCTAGTCGTCGTCCTCGTATTTGTGGCCGGCAAGCCCGACCAGTCCGGGATGACGCTCTTTGCGGTCGAGCCGCAGGACACGTTCTGGGGGGCGTGGGCGAACGTGATCCCGTTCCTGGGTATTGACCTGGCGTACGGGGCCGCGATCACCTACCCGCTCTTCTTTGCCTTCATGTTCTCGCTGCTGCAGGCGAACTGGACGTACACCGGATATGACGCTTCGGCGCATGTCGCCGAAGAGACGGTCGGCGCCCGCGTGGCGAGCGCGTGGGGGATCTTCCTCTCAGTTGCCGTCTCGGCCGTGGTTGGCTACATATTCCTGTTCGCCCTGACCACGCACCTCCCCGACCTCTCGACCCTGTTCCCGACAACCGACGAGGCGGCAGCCAACCCGAACATCAGCACCTACTACTTCGGGCAGGGCTACGCCGTGTTCGACACCCTGCGCTACAACCTCGACACTATCGGGCACCTCTTGGGCGCCGGCATTGCCATCGCCATGTCGTTCTGTGCGCTCTCGTCAGTCGCATCGGCGGGCCGCATGTTGTTTGCCTTCAGTCGCGACGATGGTGTTCCAGGGTCGGGATGGCTGAAGAAGGTGTCCCACCGCTTCCGGACACCGGCGAACTCGCTGGTTACGATCGTCGTCGTAGCGTTCCTGTTCACGGTGGCGGCGTTCTACGTGGGCGCACTCGGCGGACCGGGCGGTGGCGGGATCGCGATCGTCATCGTGACCGCCATCAGCACGATCTTCCTGTACGCCGCGTACGCCATCCCGATCTTCCTGGGGCTCACTTCCGACGAGTGGAAGAGCGAGCGCGCGTGGAGCCTCGGCCGCTGGTCGAAGCCGATTGCCGTCGTTGCCCTGCTCTGGATTCTGGTCCTCCTGGTGCTCTTCTCCTTCCCGACCTCGGGCAATATCAGCTGGCCGTTCATGGCCGCTGCGGTCATCCTGCTGGTTGTGTACTTCTTCGCCTGGGCTCGCAGCCGGTTCCAGGGCCCGCGGGCGATGGGCCGCGAGGAGGAGCTGACCGAGATCGAGCGCGAGTTCGATGCGGCAGCGCGCGAGCTTGGGGGGACCCGCAGCTAGCGGCCCTCCACGTCGGCGGTCGAACTCACGGCGGGCCGGTCGGGCACTCCGGCCGGCCCGCCCTCGTGAATGAAAGGCGTCGAACAGCATGGCGAACGCAGATCAGCCCGGCGGGCACCATGAGCCGGCGGGCGCGCATCCAAAGCGTGTCTGGCTGGAGGGTCTCGTGGCGGAAGGATCAGTCGATACTCTGGTCGTCGCCTTCACCGACATGCAGGGTCGGCTGATGGGCAAGCGCGTCCAGGGCCAGGCCTTCCTGAATGGCGCGATCGACCACGGGGCGCACTTCTGCACCTACCTGCTCGGCACCGACATGGAGATGAACACGCCGGATGGGTTCGCGCTGATGAACTGGGAGACCGGCTACGGCGACTGGATCGCCGACCCCGCCTGGGACACGCTTCGCGTGGTGCCGTGGCTGGAGAAGACGGCGATCGTGCTGTCCGACACCGTGGACCACCACCACGCCGAGATCCCGGTCTCGCCGCGCACCATCCTGAAGCGGGTCGCCGAGCGAGCGAGCGAGGCGGGCTTTCGGGTGATGGCCGGATCGGAGTTCGAGTACTACCTGCTGACCGATACCTACGAGGCGGCGCACGCCAAGGGCTACATCGGTCTCGAGCGCTTCGGCTACTACAACGAGGACTATCACCTCCTGCAGGCGACGAAGGGCGAGCCGATTCACGGCAAGCTGCGCAACCTGATGACCGCGGCCGACATCCCGGTCGAGTTCAGCAAGGGCGAGGCGGCGCCCGGCCAGCACGAGGTCAACATTCGCTACTGCGACGTGCTCGACATGGCGGACCGATCGGTCCTGTTCAAGCACGGCGCCAAGGAGATCGCCTGGCTCAACGGCTTCGGGCTGACCTTCATGGCCAAGCCGGACCACAGCTGGACCGGCTCGAGCGGCCACCTGCACATAAGCCTCTGGGACGAGGCCGCCAAGCGAGCGCTCTTCCATGAGGACGGCGCCGAGCCGTACGGGATGAGCGAGACGATGCGCCACTTCCTGGGCGGGATGATGGCCTACGCCCGCGAGCTGTCCATCTTCCACGCCGGGAACGTGAACTCCTACAAGCGCTACGCCGTTGCGAGCTGGGCGCCGGTCAACGTGGTGTGGGCGTACGACAACCGGACGACGGGATTTCGGATCGTGGGCGAGGGGTCGGGGCTCCACATCGAGAACCGCTTCCCCGGAGGGGACATGAACCCGTACCTGGCCTATGCGGCAGTGGTGGGCGCCGGGCTGCTGGGCATCGAGCGCAAGATCGAGCCGCCGGGTGAGTACCGCGGCAACGGCTATGTGGCGACCGGCTGCGACCGCATGCCACGCGCCCTGCACGAGGCAATCCGTGAGCTGGAGGCGAGCGAGGCCGCGGTCGACATCTTCGGTGCCGACGTGGTGGCCCACTACCTGAACGCGGCTCGCGTCGAGCAGGAGACCTACGACGCGATCGTCCACCCCTGGGACCGCGAGCGATACCTGGAGCGAGGCTGACCGGACCTCGCGACCGCCGGCACGTTCGGCCACATACTCGCGAGTGGAATACTGGGACGAGTACGGGTCGCGTTGACGTTCGCCACACGCGTCGTTGAGCACGGGTCGTGCTCAATCCTGCGGCCGAGACGCTGGATGGCGGCTCGGGATCGGTCCGTACACTCCGTGCACGACTATTTGGCAGGGTGACCAGGAGGAGAGAGGCATGCGTCTGGCCGACAAGGTCGCGCTGATCACCGGGGCCGGCAGTGGGATGGGTCGCGTGGCCGCCCAGATGTTCGCCGCCGAAGGCGCCAGGGTCGTGGTTGCCGAGTTCGACGAGCGGGCCGGGTCCGAGACGGTTGGGCTGGTGACCGGGGCAGGGGGCGACGCGACCTTCGTCAAGACCGATGTCTCCCGCGAAGGCGACGCGCGAGGAATGGTCGAGCAGGCCGTGGCCAGCTACGGCCGGGTCGACGTGCTCTACAACAATGCCGGCATCATGCCGGAGGCCGACCACTCGGTGACCGACACCGACGTGGACACCTGGGACCAGGTGATGGCGGTCAACCTGCGCGGCGTCTTCCTGGGCTGCAAGTACGCGATCCCACAGATGCTCGAACAGGGCTCGGGATCGGTGATCAACATCAGCAGCTTCGTGGCGCTGCTGGGATGTTCGGTCCCACAGGATGCATACACGGCGTCGAAGGGGGCGGTGCTATCCCTCACGCGATCGCTTGCGGTGCAGTTCGGCGGCCGCGGCGTGCGCTCGAACGCCATCTGCCCGGGACCGATCGAGACACCGCTGCTGATGGACTGGCTGCTGAAGGACGAGGCGGCGAAGAAGCTGCGCCTGGCCCGGAACCCGACCGGACGCTTCGGGAAGCCGGAGGAGATCGTCAACGTGGCGATCTACCTGGCCTCCGACGAGTCACGCTGGACGAACGGCGCCCACTTCGTGATCGACGGCGGTATCAGCGTCAACTACTTCTAGGGACCGTCCCGAGGACGAACCATGCCAAACGACCTCGCCACCGCGCTCGATATCGTCGTGGCAATCGCCGTCGTGGTCGGCGTCGTGTTCGGCCTCTCCGAGCTGCGAAATGCCGAGCGCAGCCGGCGGGACCACGCTGCCGTGGACATCGTCCGCACGGTCCAGACGCAGGAGGTACGTCGCGCCGTCGCGCGCGTGCTCGCCCTGCCGGACGGAGCGGACCCACGGCTCATCCGCGACGACCCGGCCACCCTCGAAGCCGCGCTGGCAGTGGACAGCGCCTGCGAGATGTGGGGCTCGATGGTCTTCGAAGGCGTCGTGGACCTGCATATGCTCGACCGCATGGTCGGAGGCTGGGTCCGCGGAACCTGGGCTCGCCTCAAACTCTGGGTGGAGGCTGAACGCGTGGACAAGCGCAGCCCAAACATCGGTGAGTGGTGGGAGTGGCTCTATGACCAGCTCCAAGCCGACGCGGACCCGGGGAAGGCGCAGGCGGCTCATGTCGCCTATCGAGGCCGACGGCGTCGATAAGCCTACTCAGGCCGGTAGCTGCGCTCGCCGGTCTGCGGATCGATCCACACCCTCGTCCGCTGGCCGGTGGTGGGATCCACGAAGACCTCGTCGGTGGGCCGCTGCTGCTCGGTGGCGCCGCGGCGCTCGTCCTCGGAGTCGCCGTAGCGCCGCCGTTCCAGGACGACGATCACCAGCCCGGCAGCACCCAGTCCGGCAACGTACAGGCCCTCGAGCCGGAACCCGGCGACCATCGCCGCCAGGCCCCCGAAGAGCATCAGTGATGCCAGCGCGGCAACCAGCAGGCGCACGACGTGGATCATGCGAGAGCGCCTAGTCGAGTGGTTGGCTGGCCGCGCCCGCATCGGGCTCGACCACGACCGCCGTCCCGTACGCGACGATCTCGGACATGGTGCTGCCCAGCGACGAGCTGTCGAAGCGCATGCTCAGCACCGCGTTGGCGCCCATCAGCGTGGCGTTGTGGACCATCCGGTCCAGCGCCTGGCGGCGCGTGTCCTCCAGCAGCTCGGTGTACTCGCGGATCTCGCCACCTACCAGCGAGCGGAAGAAGGCGGCCAGGTTGCCGGATAGGCCGCGGCTGCGGACCACCAGCCCGAAGACCTGGCCCTTCGTCTCGGTGACCCGATGTCCGGCAAGGTATGGCGTGGTTGCAACGATCATGCGTTTCAGTATCGCGCAATGCGCGCCTAGAATCGTCGGTGTCCAGTTCCCTGAGGTGAAACCATGACGACCGATACGCGCGCGGCGACCGGCGTGCGCGACGTGCAGATGATCATTGGGGGCGAGCAGGTCGCGGCCGCCGACGGCCAGACCTTCGACGTCGTCAACCCGGCCACCGGCGAGCTGATCGCGCGTGCCCCGCTGGGCGGCAAGGCGGACGTCGACCGCGCCGTGGCCGCGGCGCAGGCCGCCTTCGAGGACCCGAAGGGCTGGTCGAGCTGGTCGGCCGCCAAGCGCGGACGCGCCCTGCTCAAGTACTCGAACGTCATCAAGGATCACATCGAGGAGCTGGCGCAGCTGGAGAGCCGCAACGTGGGCAAGCCGATCCGCAGCGCGCGCGGCGAGGCCCTGGCCGTGAGCCTGGTGTTCGAGTACTACGCCGGCGCGGCGACAAAGCTCTTCGGCGAAACCATCCCGGTCAGCCGGCCGGGGCTCGACTTCACCCTGCGCGAGCCGATCGGCGTCTGCGGCCTGATCGTGCCCTGGAACTTCCCCATGAACATGGCAAGCTGGAAGCTCGGCCCGGCGCTGGCCGCCGGCAACACCGCCATCCTCAAGCCGGCCAGCTACACGCCGCTGACTGCCATCCGGCTCGGCGAGCTGGCACTGGAAGCCGGCCTGCCGCCCGGCGTGGTGAACGTGATCACAGGTCCAGGTGGCTCCGCCGGCGCCGCCCTCGCCGGGCACTCGGGTGTCGGCAAGATCGCCTTCACCGGTGAGACGACGACCGGGCAGGAGATCATGCGACTCGCCTCCGCCAACGTGAAGAAGATCAGCCTGGAGCTCGGCGGCAAGAGCCCGAACATTGTCTTTGCCGATGCCGACCTCGAGCGCTGGGCGGCCGAGGCGCCGTACGCGGTCTTCGACAACGCCGGCCAGGACTGCTGCGCGCGCAGCCGCATCTTCGTCGAGGCCTCGGTCCATGAACGGGCCGTGGAGCTCCTGACCGCCGCCACGCAGAAGGTGGTGGTCGGTGACCCGCTGGACGATGCCACCGAGATGGGCAGCCTGGTCAGCGAGAAGCAGCGCGAGCGGGTACTCGGCTACGTCGAGGTTGGCCGCGAGGAAGGTGCTGAGCTCGTGATCGGTGGCGAGGCGCCCACCGGCGACCCGTTCGACATCGGCGCCTACCTGCTGCCGACCATCTTCGACGGCTGTCGTCCGGACATGCGCATCGTGCGCGAGGAGATCTTCGGCCCGGTGGTGACGGTCATCCCGTTCGAGGACGAGGCGGAGGCGATCCGCCTGGCCAACGACACGCCGTATGGCCTGTCCGGCTCGATCTGGAGCCGAGACATCGGTCGTGCGCTGCGGGTCGCCAAGGGCGTGCGTGCCGGCGTTCTGTCGGTGAACAGCAACGCATCGGTCCACACCGAGGCGCCGTTCGGCGGCTACAAGATGTCAGGCATCGGGCGTGAGCTGGGGATGCATGCTCTGGAGCTCTACACCGAAGTCAAGAACGTCTTCGTCGACCTGACCTGACCGATGGCCAAGCGCACCGCGCCGCCCACGCCGGAGACCGCCGAGGCGGTCCGATTGGGCCGCAAGGACTACGAGGGGGAGCTCGCGAAGCTGACGATCGAGCTCGTCAAGCTTCACGAGTGGATCAGGCAGCGTCGGCTGCGGGTGGTGGTCCTCTTCGAGGGGCGAGACGCCGCCGGCAAGGGTGGCGCCATCAAGACGATCACGGCCGGCCTCAACCCGCGAATCTGCCGGGTCGCGGCACTTCCTGCGCCGACCGAGCGCGAAAAGACGCAGTGGTACTTCCAGCGCTACATCGCCGAGCTGCCGGCGGGCGGTGAGATGGTCCTCTTCGACCGCAGCTGGTACAACCGCGCCGGGGTTGAGCGGGTGATGGGCTTCTGCACCGAGGAGGAGTACCAGGAATTCCTTCGCTCGTGCCCGGAGTTCGAGCGGATGCTGCTGCGCAGCGGGATCACGCTCATCAAGTACTGGTTCTCGGTCAGCGACGACGAGCAGGAGCGTCGTTTCCAGGCGCGCCTCGCGGACCCAACCAAGCGATGGAAGCTCAGCCCGATGGATGTCCAGTCGCGGGCCAGGTGGCTGGACTACTCGAAGGCCAAGGACGAGATGTTCGCCCACACCGACACGAAGCAGTCACCGTGGTT
>DASQFY010000188.1:0-25877 GCA_035632895.1 Candidatus Dormiibacterota bacterium | reverse complement strand
GGTCACTCCGGGAAGGTCCTCGGCGATCTCCAGGCCGCAGGTCCCCTGGCCGGCAATGATGCGGCGGTCGTCGTACGGCTCGATCATCACGTATCGCTCGCGTTCGACCATATCGAGCGCGATCCGATGCCGTTCCTCGGAGCCCGGCCCGGTGAAGACGATCTCTGCGCCGTCCCGGCGCACGCCGTCCACCTTGACCTGCGGCGCGGAATCCGGCATCACGATCACCGCCCTCGCGCCGAGCAGGCGCGCAGCGCGCGCCACCGCCTGGGCGTGGTTGCCCGACGAGTAGCTGACGACACCGCGAGCGCGCTCGGCATCGGTCAGGGACGCGACGGCGTTGTAGGCGCCCCGCATCTTGAAGGCGCCCACCGGCTGGAGGCTCTCCGGCTTCAGCCAGGTACGGTCGTCCCAGCGCAGCAGCGGCGTGTGGATGGCCACTCCCCGGATCCGCGCTGCCGCCTGCCGGATCTCATCGAGGGTTACGAGCTCCAGGCCATCGAGCTGGTCGGCGTGCTCCTCCAGGTGGCCGAGGATGAACCGATCGACCATCGCCGGCAGCACCATCTCTCCGCGAGTTGGGTGCAGGCCGCGTGCCTCCCAGGCCCCGGCCGGCAGGCTTGTCAGCGCGGCCGACACATCTCCGATCTGCGCGATGACGCGCCGGAGCAGCTCAGCAGGGTCGGTACGCCGCTCCCGCTCGATGGCCGCAAGCCGGCCGGCATCCGTATGTGTCCGCCCGAAGGGAAACGGCTCTGCCGCCCCCGCCGCATGCGCATCGAGCACGCCGCGGAACTGCTCCAGCCAATAGCCCGGGAACTCGGCCAGGTGCGCCCACACCTGTCCGGCCTCCCAGCGTTCGGTCGCTCCGGGGTCCGGATCGGTCAGGCCCGATGGAATCGGGCGTGCCGCGTGTTCGGCCAGCCGCCGTTCGACGCGTGCCAGCCGATCGAGGTACTGGGCGATGGCATCGGTCTTCATCGGTCCGCCGGTCGCTCGACCACAGGTGTTGAAAGGTCGCCCAGGCGTTCGACCGACAGCGTCACGACGTCATCCGGCTCCAGGTACCGCCCCAGCGTCTGGTCCTTGATCTCCAGCAGGCAGCCGCTGCCCACCGTTCCCGAGCCGAGCAGGTCCCCCGGCCGCAGCCGAACATCCGCGCTTGCGCGCGCCACCATCTCGCCGAACGAGAACTGCGCGTCCGCCCACGTCCCGCGGCTGAGCTCCACGCCGTTGACGGTGGCGGTCATCGTCAGGTCGTAGCCCTTGGCGCCTCGGGCATCGGCCAGCTCGTCGGGTGTCACGAGCCACGGACCGATGGACGAGGCGAAGTCCTTCCCCTTGGCCGGCCCGAGTCGCACGGTCGTCTCCTCGCGCTGCAGGTCGCGGGCGCTCCAGTCGTTGAAGATCATGTAGCCACCGATCGCCTCCTCGCCCCGCTCGACGTCCAGGTCATGCGCCGGCGTGTCGACGAGGGCGGCCACCTCGAGCTCGTAGTCCAGCTCCTGCGATGCCGCCGGCCGCCAGACGGGGTCGCCCGGCCCACGGATCTCGCTGACGTTGGAGAAATAGAAGATCGGCAGGCGATACCACACCTCCGGCACCGTGCCGCCGCGCCGCTCCCACATCGTCCTGACATGCTGCTCGAAGGCGTAGAAGTCGCGGAGCGAGGGCGGTTGGATGATCGGAGGCCCGAAGGTCAGGTCGCTGATGTCCAGGATCGCCTCGTCATCATCGGTCGCGGCGGCGTAGCCCTTCACGATCTCAGCCAAGGCCTCGACTCGCATGCCGCGCGTCAGGTGCTCGTCGAGTGACGTGACCGGCAG
This sequence comes from Candidatus Dormiibacterota bacterium, assembly GCA_035632895.1. GTDB lineage: Bacteria > Chloroflexota > Limnocylindria > QHBO01 > QHBO01 > DASQFY01. The sequence goes on along the minus strand of DASQFY010000188.1, from coordinate 24,051 downwards.
CCGGAAGAGCGGCGAGTTGTGGGCACGCCTTGGATCCTCGACTACGAGGCCCTGGCGCGCCTCCTCCAGGTCGAGCCAGCGCTCCGGGTTCGGGCCGCTGTCGAGGGCCGCGGCCAGGCGCCACGCGGTGCCAGCGGGAGCGTGCACCGATCGGATATGGGCGATCTTCATCGCCCGCGAGTCTAGCTGCTCGGGGTTCCCACGCCGCGTGAGTGGTCAGGTGATCTGACACTTGCGAGTGGGACCTGGCCGATCGGTTCCTGATTAGGGGCGGAGGCGGCGGTTAGAGGTTGCCGCGCCGCTCCTGTTCACGCTCGATCGCCTCGAACAGAGCCTTGAAGTTCCCGACTCCGAAGCCGCGCGAGCCATGGCGCTCGATGATCTCGAAGAAGAACGTCGGTCGGTCCTGCACCGGCTTGGTGAAGATCTGGAGCAGGTAGCCCTCCTCGTCGCGGTCCGCCTCGATGCCGAGTTCCTCGAGCATCTGCACCGGGATGCCGACGTCACCGACCCGTTCGGGCAGGGACTCGTAATAGGCGTGCGGCAGGCCCAGGAACTCGACGCCACGCTCACGCAGCGCTCGAACCGTGCCGACAATGTCCTCGGTCCGCATCGCGATGTGCTGCGTGCCGGCATCGAGGTAGTAGTCGAGGAACTCCTGGATCTGGCTCTTGCGCTTCCCATCGGCCGGCTCGTTGATGGGGAACTTGACCCGACCGTTGCCGTTCTGCATCACCTTGCTCATCAGTGCCGAGTACTCGGTGTGGATCACCTTGTCGTCGTAGTGGATGAGCTGGCTGAAACCCATCACGTCGCGGTAGAAGTCGACGAAGCGGTTCATGTCGCCCAGGCCAACGTTGCCGACGCAGTGGTCGACCTCGAGTAGCTGCTGCCCGGTCGCCGCAGGCGCCGGCTTCGTGATTCGGTGATAGCCCGGGGCGAAGGCGCCGCGGTATTCGCGACGATCGACGAAGGAGTGGATCACCTCGCCGTAGGTATGGATCGCGCTCCGGCGGAGCACACCCTTCTCTCCCTCGATGACGGTCGGGTCCAGCGCCGATCGAGCACCCCGCAAGGTTGTCTCGCGCCAGGCCGACTCGACGTCGTCGACGGCGAAGGCGATGTCGTGCACCCCGTCGCCATGCTTGCCAACATGCTCCGCGACCTCGCCCTCCGGACCGAGCGGCGCCGTGAAGACGAAGCGGATGTCGCCTTGTGCCATGACGTAGCTCGCGCGGTCACGGACGCCCGTCTCGAGCCCGGCATAGGCGACCGGGCTGAAGCCCCACAGAGCCCGATAGTAGGCCGCCGCCTGCTTGGCATTCCCCACCCAGAACTCGATGTGGTCGATCCCCTTCAGGGGCAGGAAGTCGTCCGCTTCGCCGGCGCCGGCCTGGGTGGCCTTGCCACGCGCGATGGTGTCGGTCATATCGGGCTGATTCTAGTCGTCCGTACCAGCGGTGACGGTGAGCGCCACCTCGATCATGCGGTCAACGGCCTTCGCGAGGTCCTCCGGCGCGAGGTACGTCTCCTCGGTGGTGGTCTCTTCCGACAGGACGTCGCTCACCGTGAGCAGGCAGGCCGCCTGGACGCCGGCACGTGCCGCCAGCAGGAAGAGGGCCGAGGCCTCCATCTCGAATGCGAGCACCCCACGCTCGCGCCACTTGCCGGCGTAGTCCGGATCGGTGTTGTAGAAGACATCGACCGATGCCACCGGGCCCACGTGGACAGGCATCCCAGCCTTCCGCGCGGCGTGGTATAGGGCGTGGGTCAGCGCGAAGTCGGCGGTGGGTGCGTACGGGTCGCCGTGAAGATAGGTCCGCGTCGCTCCATCAACAGGACACGCCGAGACGGCGATGACGAGGTCGCCGGTCTTGACGCCGGGCGCGATCCCGCCGCACGTTCCGACTCTGATCAGCTGCTTGGCGCCCAGGCGCAGGAGCTCCTCGGCCACGATCGAGAGCGACGGCGTGCCCATCCCCGAGGTCTGGACGCTCACTGGCCGGCCCTGGTACCTCCCCGTCCAGCCCAGCAACCCTCGGTGGTCGTTCACCTGCCGGGCACCGTCGAGGCCGCCGTCGAACCGCTCGGCGATGTGCCGCGCGCGGCCAGGGTCGCCGGGCAGCAGGACGAGCGGCGCGTAATCGCCGGGCTCGGCCCTAAGGTGGATCTGTGGCATCGGGCGTAGCCTAGCGCTACGGCGGTGGTTCCGGGGGTCGGCTAGCATCGTCGCCATGGCTGCCGCGGCATCGGCCTACGCGCAGGAGCTGGCGTTCGCACAGGAGCAGGCGGCCCGAGCCGGGAAGCTGCTGGTGGCCAGCTACGAGCGCGTGGTGCGGATCGATCGGAAGAGCAAGCGGGACGTGGTCACCGAGGTCGACTATGCCTCCGAACGGCTCGTCCTCGAGGCGATCCGGGAGCGCTTTCCGAATGACGCCGTCCTTGCCGAGGAGTCGGGACATCACGAGCGACACGCGCCGGGTGGCCGCGCCAATGGACGGACCTGGGTGATCGACCCGCTCGATGGCACGGTCAACTACGCCAACGGGATCCCGTATTTCTGCGTCTCCATCGGGCTGATCAGCGATGGACGGCCGGCAGTCGGTGTCGTCCTCGATCCACTGCGTGACGATTGTTATTCGGCGACCGCAGACGGCCCGGCAACCCTCAACGATGTGCCGGTCGGTGCATCGGTCAAGGAGGCACTGGGAGACTTCGTGGTCAGCCTTGCCATCATCGGACGGGGTGGGATCGGGCGTGAGCGGCGGGTGGGACGCGAGGTGCGCATCCCGCGGCGGATGGGCAGCGCCGCCCTGTCGCTCGCGTACGTCGGGTCGGGGCGATTCGACGCGTTCGTGCAGAACGGGGGCCTGTCGCTCTGGGACGTTGCGGCCGCGGGCCTGATCGCGGAACGCGGTGGCGCGACCGTCACTGACCTGCGCGGCGGTCCGTGGTGGGACCCGAAGCGGCGAAGTGCAACCGTGAGCATCGTGGCCGCACCGCAGCCGCATCACGGAGAGCTGCTCACGCTGCTTGCCGCGAGCGGCACGGCCATCAGGACTCGCCGCTAAGCCTCATCCGCCGCGACCGCGTCGCGGAGCACCGTGGCGAACATGGCCAGGGTGCGCGCGGTGGCGCCCCAGATCCGCTGCCCGCCGAAGCGGTAGACGCCGGCGCGCAGGCGCCAGCCCGGACCTTCGATCAGCTCATCCGAGACGACGCCATCGCTCAGCAGGTGGCGCACTGGGAGCTCGACGATCGCCGCCACCTCGTCGGTATGCGGGGTCAGTGATGGGCGGGCCCCAACCACCCCAACGAACGGCCGCAGCTCGAAGTTCGAGACCGGGATCCAGATGTCGTCCAACGCGCCCAGCAGACGCACCGTGGCGGGCGCGACCCCAATCTCCTCCCACGCCTCGCGAAGGGCGGTCTCCTCGCGGGAAGCATCGGCCGCGTCGACGGCCCCGCCGGGCAGCGACACTTCGCCGGCGTGCGCTCGCATTTCCGCATGTCGCACGGTGAGCGGCACCGTCAGCTCTCCGTCGGCACCGGGGTAGAGCAGCAGCAGGGTGGATGCGGGGCGGGCCCTCGGAAACGCGTCGCGGTCGTAGCGCGGCACGTTCGTCTGGCCGGCGACGTCACGTGGCGCGAAGCGTGGGTCGGCGTCGATCGGACGCGCGACCCGGCGAAGGGCATCGGCGATCCCTTCCTCCCATCGGTCCCCAGCACGTAAGATTCGATCCATGACGGCCCTGCCCATGACGGAACGCGACGCACGAACGCGAGCGGCCCTCTACCGCACGCGCATCTTCGTGAATCGCACCCCGCACTTCACCACGCAGACACGCCGCGAGGCAAATCGGGCGCTCGACCTGCTCGAGAGCCAGCTCGGGCGGAACCAGGTCAGCGTGGCCGAGGCGGCGCGCGGGATCGAGCTGCTGAACCGCGCCGTCCCTTCCCTCGCCTTTGGCCTGCTCCGCGAACCGGCGTTCGTGGACCGCTTTGCAGCGGCCCTGCGCCACCTCGGGCTGCGGGGCATCGAGCAGCGATTGGACGAAGTTCCGGGCTCCGTGATGGCAGAGCCGATTCCCGGACCGACGGGCGGGCGGCGACACCGCGACGAGCTGCCGATTGACGAGCGCCTCGATGCCGACGGCCTGCCGCTTCCGCCGCCGCCCGGCTTCTACGGAACCCGGGGCTGACCGACGGCCTGACCGACTACCGTGCCGGCGCCAGCGCCCGAGCCGGATCAGCCGCGCAATGCGGCCAGTAGCGTCTCGTCGGTGGGGGTGGCGCCGAGCCCAAGACGATGACCCAGGATGGCTGGCAGGGGCGGGTCGAGATGGGTGGAGCGCAGCGCATCCCAGGATGGCTGGTCCAAGACCGATGCCGGCGGCCCGTCGAGGATCACGCGTCCGGCGCGCATGACAACCATCCGGTCGAAGGCCGAGGCCACGAACTCCATGTCGTGGCTGATGGCGATGACCGTGCGACCGGCGGCATGCGCCTCGTCCACCACCCGCCGCGCGATCGCCACGCCGCGCAGATCCTGCCCCGTGGTCGGCTCATCGAGGACGAGCACCGGGGTCCGCATGGCGAGGACCGATGCCAGAGCCAGCAGCTTGCGTCGTGCGGCGCCCAGGTCATAGGGGTTGGTCCGCGCCTCGTCAGTGAGGCCCACCGCCTCGAGCGCCTCCTCGACCGCGGTTCGCAGCTGCGACCCGCGCATGCCGAGGTTCCGCGGACCGAACCCGATCTCGGCGCGGACCGAGCCGGCAAAGATCTGCCGATCTGGGTCCTGGAAGACGAGGCCAACGCTGTGGGCCAGCTGCGCGACCGTGCGGTCCGCCACGTCCGTGCCGTCGAGCAGGACTGTGCCCGAGGTGGGGCGCAACAGGCCGTTGAGGTGACGGACGAGGGTGGTCTTGCCGCTGCCGTTCTCGCCCACCAGCGCGACACGCTCGCCGGCAGCAACGCGCAGATCAACCCCGTCGAGGGCGCGGACGCCACCGTGCGGATACGCGTACACGACGGACGCGAGGGCCAGGTCGGGCATCAGGCCGTCCTCCTGCCGTCGAGGGCAGTCTCGAGGGCAGCTCCCAGGCGCTCGAGCGCGCGCGGCGGAAGCGCGGCCTCATCTGCCAGGCGCCGCAATCGGACCGATGCCGGCGCCGCGACCCCCAGCTCGGCGAGCCGGGGGTCGGCGAGCACGGTGCCCGCCTGACCCTCGAACGCGATGCGACCCGTCTCGATAACCACCACCCGGTCGCAGATGTCGGCAAGCAGGTCCGTCTTCTGCTCGGCGAGCAGGATCGAGGCACCGCCGGCGGCCAACCCACGCAACGCATCGGCGACGAGCCGCGTCCCGGCCGGGTCGAGCTGAGCGGTCGGCTCGTCGAGGACGAGATGTGCCGGGCGCATCGCCAGCAGGCCGGCGATGGCCACCAGCTGCTGCTGACCGCCGGACAGCCGGCTCGGATCGCGATCGGCCAGGTCGCCGATACCCATCGCCACGAGTGCGGCGCCGGTGCGGTCGATGACTTCCGCGCGCGGCCGCCCCAGGTTCATCGGTCCGAACGCGACCTCCTCGTAGACCGTGCCGGACACCCCGGAAAGCTGCGTAGCCGGGTTGGCGAAGGCAATCCCAACCCGTTCGGCCATCTCGTGCATGGCCAGCGGCGTCGCGTCCGCCCCATCGAGCCGAACGTGGCCGCCCAGGGTGCCGCCGACGGTCCGCGGCGCGAGGCCGGAGGCGACCAGGCAGAGGGTCGTCTTGCCTGCCTCAGATGCCCCGACCACCCCGACCACCTCGCCATCGGCAAGGGTCAGGTCCACGTCACGCAACGAGGGGCGGCGAGCTCCGGCGTAGCGATAGGTGACCGCCTCGAGCGCGAGCATCAGTCGAGCCACGCCAGCCAGCCGACCGCGCGAGCCACGATAAGGAGCGGGACAGTGGCCACGAGCAGCCATCGGGCCAGGCCCTGGCGCGTGGAGTCGGGTGGCTGCCAGATCAGCGTGCGCCGGCCCGGCCGCGTGAAGCCGCGGGCCTCGAGCGCCATGGTCCGCTCCTCGACCTCGGCGATCGCGCCGAGCAGGACCGGGCCGGCGAGCGGCAGGACGCCGCGGATGCGGCGCCAGATGCTGCCCTCCGTGTCAAGGCCACGCGCGCGTTGGGCGGCGGTGATCGACGCCGCGCGGTCGACCATGGCGGGCACGGTCTGGACCGATGCGTTGGCCACGAACGCCACGCGCGGCGATACGCCGCGCCGTTCGAGGTCGATCACCAGGTCGGCAGGGCGCGTGGTGAGGTAGAAGAGGGTGACCGCTCCGGAGATCGCCAGGATGCGGGCCAGCACCTCGCCCGCAAAGGCGAGTCCCTCGGCTGTCGCCACCAACGGCCCCACTCGCAGCAGGACGGTGGCACCACCTGGGAAGAAGAAGACGTTGATCACCAGGACGCTGATGGCGATCGGCATGGTGAGCAGCAACGAGGTGCGCAGCAGCCTCCCGAGGACGCCGGCCCAGGCCGCCGGCGCGAGGACGGCGACCGACACCAGCGCGGCCGGCCCCACGACTCCCCCCAGCACCACGGCCGAGATCGCGGTCGTGATCGCCAGCGTCAGCTTGGTGAGCGGGTTCAGCCGGTGCATTGGCGTCGGCCCGGACAGCCAGGACGGCGGCCGCGGCGGGGCGGGCTCCTGCCTGCGCTCCTGATCGCGCTCAGGGTCGCGCTCGGGGTCGCTGCTCAGGCGGGGACCCCCCGCCCCTCGTCCTCCCCGCCCTCGATGAGCCGCTCACCCTGCGGGAAGCGAGCCTTGGTGCGCCGCGCCATGGCGGCGAGGATGACGTAGACGAGCAGGAAGGTCGTCACCTTGTCGATCGGATCGCTGATGAGGCTCTGCTGGAACGACGCACTCAGCACATCAGATCCCTGTTGCCGGAAGAAGAGGACGAGGAAGTCGGTACCGGCGCCCGTCACGCCGCCGAACAGGTTGGCGGCGATCGGCGCGCTGGCCAGGCCGGCGATCACGCCGGTCACCGCGCCGGCCACCACCACCCAGGCGACGGTCGCGTCACGTCGGATGAAGAGCAGGCCGAGGAAGCCGACGACCGCGGCCACCACGAGGATCGCCACCACCCAGCCGATGGCGGCCAGCAGGAACCCGGGATCCGTCGCCGGATCGGGGTTGAAGAAGGTGAATGTCTCCTCGTAGAAGTTGAAGTAGGTGTAGAGCGCCAGGCCGATGATGACGAGCAGCGCCACCACGCCGGAGGCGATCAGGGCGCCGACCGCACTGTTTGGGCGCGGCCGCAGAAACCCGGCGCGGCCGGCGATCCCGGCCATGAGCCCGATCGCGGCAGCCACGATGGCGAACGGCGCGGCGAAGTCGCTGTGGAAGGGTGCCGGCAGGACGTAGGTCCAGAGCAGGTTGGCCGACAGCCCGGTCAGGATGCCGGGAACCGGGCCCGCCAGCGCCGCGACCAGGATGGTCCCGATGCTGTCGAGGTAGATCGGGATCTTCAGGGCGGCGGCCACGGTCTGGCCCAGGATGATGTTGATGGCGATGGCAATCGGGATCAGCACGATGGTGCGCGTGTCGAATTGCCGGCTGATCGACGCCAGCGCGCCGGTCTGGGCGTACTCGACGGCGGCGTAGGCGACGCCGGACACCAGGACCGCCACGATCGTGATCAGCGCGAAGGCATCGAGCGCCGCCTCGAACGCCGTGAGGCTGCCGCCGGCGACGATGATTCCCCCGATTGCGGCGAGAACGAACGCGAGCGCCGCAGCGATCCAGCGCATCAGCACGGTGAGACCCTCCTCTGGGCGATCAAGCGGGTTGCGAAGGCGGTGCGACGGCCAGGGCGAGCCGCTCCAACAGCTCGGCCTTCATGGCAGGCGCATCGATGGCGGTGGCGACGTCGACCGAGCTCCGGGCGGCCGCATTGGACCGATACAGGCTGCCCGCGACATAGACGTCGGCGCTGGTGTCGCAGGCGAGGCGCAGCTCGACCGACTCGGTGACCAGGTCTGGTCGAAGCAGCGAGCCGATGAGCGTGACCGGGTCGTGCAGGTAACAGCCGTCGATCCCCTCCGCCTGACGGTGGAAGCCGACGTAGAAGCGGAGCGCGTCGCGGACCACGCTGGCAAGGTACGTCTCCGGCAGGACCTTCAGGTCGGCGAGCGTGAAGACCACATCCTGCGTCGCATCGAGCGGAAAGATGCGGTCGATCGCGCCGAGGCGCAGACACGTCTCTGCGGCCTCAGGGTCGACGCAGGCGTTCCATTCCCCGGTGTCGGTCGTGTTGCCACGTTCCTCCAGGGTGCCGCCCATCCAGATCACCTCGCGCGCGCCATCGGCCAGGTCCACGCCGCTCAGCGCCGCGGCAGCCACGTTGGTGAGCGGCCCAAGCGCCAGGACAGTCATCTGCCCGGGATGACGCTTGATGTGCGCGCCCAGGTAGCGGGAGGCGGGGATCGGCGTGAACTCGGTGCTCCCCAGCTGCCGGTCCTCGCCGCGCAGCTCCACGTAGCCGGTGCCGGTGGGCCCGTGCGTGTCCTGGGCGGTGCGCAGGCGGCGCTGGAGCGGACGCGCGGCGCCGATGCTGACCGGCACGTCATGGCGGCCGACCATCTGGAGGATCTTTCCCGTGTTGCGGGCGACGTGGTGGATCTCGACGTTGCCGGCCACGCACGTCACGCCACGCAGGTTCAGCTCCGGCGCGGTTGCGGCGATGAGCAGCGCAACCATGTCGTCGATCCCCGTGTCGACGTCCAGGATGACGGGGCGCGCCTCCATCGTGGCCATCCTAGCGTGCCACGCTAGACGGGCCAGGCCCCGGCTCGTCCAACCTTGCTGTCCAGCGAGCGTCCGAGGCTCTCGGCGATGAATCGCGCGGCGGTCAGGACGCCGCCCAGGTCTGCCCCGTGGCGCAGGCCCTGGCGATCGAGCAGGTAGACCAGGTCCTCGGTCGCCAGGTTGCCCGCCGAACCGGGCGCGTATGGCGAGCCGCCCGTCCCACCGGTCGAGGCGTCGAAGGCACGGATCCCCAGCTCCAGACCGGCCATCACGTTCGCCAGTGCTGTCCCGCGCGTGTCGTGGAGGTGCAGCGCCACCACATCGGTCCCGACCCCGGCGGCCGTGAGCGCGCCGATGACTCGTCGGACGTCGGCCGGCGCCGCCACGCCGAGCGTGTCGCTGATCGCCAGCTCGTCGACGCCGAGCGCCAGCAGCCGCTGGCTGAGCGCCAGCACCGCGTGCTCGGAGACCTCGCCCTCGTACGGGCAGCCGAAGGCGGTGCTGACGTAGGCGCGGATCCACCAGCCCCGCTCCCGCGCCGCGGCCACCACCGGCGCGAAGGCGGCGAGCGACTCGTCGACTCCCATGTTGATGTTGTGCCGCGCGTACGACTCGGTGACGGCGGTGAACAGGCACATGGCGTCGACCCCGGCGGCGGCGGCGCGCTCCAGGCCGCGCAGGTTGGGCACCAGTACCGGGTAGCGCACGCCTGGCCGACGCTCGAGGCGCGCCATCAGCTCGTCGGCATCGGCCAGCTGCGGAATGGCGCGCGGCGATACGAACGAGGTGGCCTCGATCTCGCGCAGGCCGGCGTCGGCGAGCAGCTCGATGAAGCGCAGCTTGGAGTCGGTGGGGACCGACATCGGCTCGGCCTGCAGGCCGTCGCGCGGGCCGACCTCGTAGATCCGCACGTCGACACCGGTCACGGCGGCGATTCTAGGCCCGATATCTCCGCCAGCAGGTCCCCGCGCTGCACCTGCTGCCCCTCGCTGACGGCAACGGCCCGCACCGTGCCGGCCAGAGGGGCGACGACGGCGTGCTCCATCTTCATGGCCTCGATCACGACCACGGTCTGGTGAGCCTGGACCGATGCGCCCACCGGCGCACGCACCGCGATCACGCGTCCCGGCATCGGCGCCGTCAGCAGCGCGCTGCCGCCCGCATGGGAGGCGGCGTGCCGCACTGCCTCCTCGACGGTCGGCGGCATCGCCAGCGAGAGCTCCACAGACTGGCCCTCGACGTCGACGTGGGCCACGCCGCCGGCAACCGCCACTTCGGCGTCGGCCGGGCCGCCGAGCTCCACCCGGCGCTCTTCGTCCGCGAGCCGCATCCGTACCGCGGCGGGGGCGCTGGCCCGCCAGCCGCCACTCCACGCTCCCTTCGGTTCTTCGGCGAGGAGGGCAGCCGCCGCGGCCCGCCAGGCGGCCTCGCTCGGCTGTGGCGGCCCCGGCAGCCGGAGGCCGGCGATCGTATCGGTCCGGACCTCGGCCTGGCGCATGACGGGTTGCTCGAGCAGCCAGCGCAGGAAGCGCAGGTTGGTGCGGACCCCAAGCACGAGCGTCTCCTCGAGGGCGCGGCGCAGTCGGCCGAGGGCCTCGTCGCGCGTGCGACCGTGGGCGATCACCTTGGCGAGCATCGGGTCATATCGGTCCGAGACGACGTCGCCCTCGCGGATCGCGGCGTCGACGCGCACGTCATCAGGCAGGCGCAGGCGGAGGATCCGGCCGCTGGCGGGCAGGAATCCGCCATCCGGATCCTCCGCGTAGAGGCGGGCCTCGATGGCGTGGCCCCGGACGCGGACGGCGCCCTGCGCGATCCCGAGCGGCTCGCCGGCGGCGATGCGCAGCTGGTCGGCGACCAGGTCGCGCCCGGTGACCGCCTCGGTTACCGGATGCTCCACCTGGAGCCGGGCGTTCATCTCGAGGAAGTAAAAGCCGCCGTCATCGCCGACGAGGAACTCGACCGTGCCGGCGCCGACGTAGCCGACCTCGGTGGCCACCGACAGGGCGGCGGCAGTCATCCGTTCGCGGAGCCCGTCCGAGACCGATGGCGCCGGCGCCTCCTCGACGATCTTCTGATTTCGGCGCTGTGCCGAGCAGTCACGCTCACCGAGTTGCAGCGCATGACCGTGCGCGTCGAAGAGGACCTGGACCTCCACGTGGCGCGACCCCTCCAGCAGCCGCTCCAGGATGAGCCGATCGTCTCCGAAGGCGCGCGCCGCCTCGCGCCTCGCCGAGACGAGCGCGTCAGGCAGCCCCGCCTCGTCGTGGACCGTACGCATCCCCTTGCCGCCGCCGCCGGCCGACGGCTTGACAAGCAGCGGGTAGCGGACCTGGGCCGCCGCTCGGAGCAGGGTCGCGTCGTCCTGCGCCTCGTCGTCGTAGCCGGGCAGGACCGGCACGCCGCGCGTCGCGGCCGCGCGCCGGGCAGCCGCCTTGTCGCCGACGGCGGCGATCGCCTCGGGCGGCGGCCCGACCCAGGCCAGACCGGCATCGACCACGGCCCGCGCGAAGGCAGGGCTCTCCGCCAGGAATCCGTAGCCGGGATGGATCGCGTCGGCACCCGTACGACGGGCAGTCGCCAGGATCGCCTCGGCATCGAGGTACGACTCGACGAGATGCACCTCGTCCAGGCCATCGGCCGGCCGGTCGTCCGGCGCGTGGATCCCGATGCTGCGGATCCCGAGTGACCGAGCGGTCCGCGCCACCCTCGCGGCGACCTCGCCTCGGTTGCCGATCAGCAGGTTGCGGATGGGCCGTGGCGCGGCGGGTGCTCGGGGCGCCGCGCCGGCCACCGCCGTCAGCGACGAACGCGACACCCGCATTCGCCCCCCGACGCGGGTCGCGGGCAGGCGGCCGTCGGCGATCCAGCGCTGAACGGTCCGCACCGTGACCCCCAGCTCCTCGGCCACCCGGCGCGGGGTCAGGGCGTCATTGGTCACGTCGCGATTGTCGCAGAGGACGCGAGCGGACTCTCAGTCGCCCTTCCACGACGGCGAGCGCTTGTCGAGGAAGGCGGCCAGGCCGTCCTGGCCCTCGGCCGAGACGCGCTGCCGGGCGCCCCGCTGCACCGCCAAGGCGAGCGCTTCGGCGCGGGGCATGGCGCGCAGGTCGCGGATCACCGCCTTCGCGCCGCGAGCGGCCGTGGGGCCGGCCGACAACAGCTCGCCCACCACCTCGTCCACGCGCGCGTCAAGCGCCGCCACGTCCGGCAGCACCTCGTGCACCAGCCCGATGTGTTTCGCCCGCTCGGCGTCGAAGCGCTCGCCGCTGGGGAAGAGGGCTCTCGCGTGGCTCTCGCCGATCTTGGCGAGCACGAACGGGCTGATCACGGCCGGCATGATGCCCAACTTCGTCTCGGTGAACCCGAACCGGGTGCCAGCCACCGCGAGCACCACGTCGGCAACGGCGCACAGCCCCATCCCGCCGCCCAACGCGGCGCCGTGCACGCGCACGACGACGGGCGCCGGGCACTCGTCGATCGCCAGCAGCATGGCCTGCAGCCGCCCCGCGTCCGCCTCGTTGTCGGCCATCGAGAGCGCCAGCGCGGCCCGCTGCCAAGTGATGTCGGCGCCGGCGCAGAAGGACGGGCCCTCCCCGTCCAGCACCACGACGCGCAGCGCCGCGGGCGGCTCGCCGGCGAGGCTCGCGAAGGCAGCGCGCAGGGCCTCGATCAGCTCGGCGTTGAACGCGTTGTGGACCTCGGGCCGAGTGAGGGTGACGCGCGCCACGGCACCGTCGTGCGAGACGCGCAGCACGTCGCTCACCGGTGTCCCCGGCGGTAGAACGGCTCGGTGACGGCTCGGACCGATGCCAGCAGCGGCTCCTCGAGCCAGACGACGTCGGTCCCATCGGGCACATCGACCGTGGCGGCCGCCCCCTCGCGACCCGTCAAGCCGAGCAGCAGCCGATGCTCCCCGTTCGATTCGGACTCGACCAGCCAGGCGGCCTCGACGTCAGTCCCGCGCAGCGAGTCCGCAAGGGAAGCCTCCAGCGCCGCGGCCTCGGGGCCGGCAAGCCGCAGCCGAATCGAGCGGCGACCCTCGGCGCTGACGAGCGGCTGGTCGGTGCCCGGCAGCCGGCCGTCGGCCAGGGCCGCCAGCTCATCGGGCTCGAAGCGATAGGGGATCGGCCCGGCCGGATCCATGATCGCCGGGACGCCCGCGGCGGCCATGTTGGCGATCGCGATGCGAGCCGGAATCGGGAGGCTGGCCGTGCCGCGCGGCGCCCAGGCGGAGAGCGCGGCGATCGAGCCGAAGCAGACGCTGATCGCCTTGCCGTCGGCGTCTGCCGCCAGCATGACGCTGATCTCGACCTCCTCGTCCTCGTTGACCGCCGAGGCGAGCGCGGACTTCGCCTCCTCGCCATGCTCCGGCGGGACCGGCAACAGCAGGGTGCCGAGCATCAGCGCCCGATAGAAGGCAAGTAGCGCACCCGGATCGGCCCCGCCCTCCTCGGCCTCACGGGCGGCGAGCATCGCCTCGAACAGGCCGGCGGCCGATTCCTCCAGCGTCCCGGTCGGCGTGGCGCGGTCGTGGGAGCCGGGCGCCGGGCGGTCGAGGACCATGGTCGCAGCCTACCACCGGTTCGGCCTAGGATAGGGACCATGATCAGCGCGATCGATCACATCGCTATCGGCGTGCCCGACCCCGATGCCGCCGCCGCGCAGCTAGCCGATCAGTTGGGCATCGCCTTTACGGCTGGTGGCCGCCATCCGAGCTTCGGCACCTTCAATCGGCTTGCCTTCCTGGGTGACACCTTCCTCGAGCTGATCGGTGTTGCGGATCCAGCGCTCGCCACCCAGGGGCCGGTCGGTGCGGCGGCGCTGCGAGCCATCGGGAGCGGCGGCGGGTTCGCGACCTACGCCCTCCTCGACGACGCGATCGAGACCAGCGTGGCGACGCTCCAGGCCGCCGGCAGCTCGATCGGGCCCGTCAGGCACGGCAGCCGCGAGCGGCCGGACGGCGAGGTCGTGGAGTTCTGGGCGGCCTTCCCGGAACGCCTTGGTCCGGACGCCCCGCCCTTCCTCATCAAGCATGCCTATGTCGGGGCTGAATGGGGAGCGGCCGCGTTGGCCGCTCGTCGGGCCGCGACACACCCGATCGGTTCGCCCGCGATCCTCACCCGCATCGACCTGGCGACGCCAGATCCGACCGAGCTGGCGGCCGAGTACTTCGCGCAGCTGGGACTCGAGTTCTGGAGTGTCGCCGACCTGGCGGTGTGCAGCATCGGTCCGCACACGATTCGGCTAGTGCCGTCGCGAGAGATGGAGGTGCCGGCGGCGGTCGTCATCGGGGCTGGGGTCGAGTCGCCCAGGACCATCCAGGCGTTGGGCATGCGATTCGACGTCGAGCCGGTGGTGCTCCCCGTCCTCGTGAGCTGAGGCGGCTACATCCGGAACACGCCAAAGCGCGTCTCGGGGATCTCCGCGTTCAGCGCGGCGCTGATGCCCATGGCCAGCACCCGGCGCGTATCGAGCGGATCGATCACGCCGTCATCCCATAGCCGCGCGGTCGAGTAGTACGGCGAGCCCTGGCGCTCGTACTCGGCCAGGATCGGGCCCTCGAAGGCGTCTCGCGCCGCATCGGTCTCGAGGTCGCCACGCACGGTCGACAGCACCCGCGCGGCCTGGGCACCGCCCATCACGCTGATCCGGGCGTTCGGCCACATCCAGAGCTGGCGGGGTGAGTAGGCGCGGCCGGCCATGCCGTAGTTCCCGGCGCCGAACGAGCCACCGATGATCACCGTGAACTTCGGCACGGCGGTGGTGGCGACCGCCGTGACCAGCTTGGCGCCATCCTTGGCGATGCCCCCCGCCTCGTACTCGCGGCCGACCATGAAGCCGGTGATGTTCTGCAGGAACACGAGTGGGATCCGGCGCTGGGAGGCGAGCTCAACGAAGTGCGCGCCCTTCAGCGAGGACGAGGAGAACAGGATCCCGTTGTTGGCCAGGATCCCAACCGGATAGCCATCGATCCGGGCGAAGCCGCAGACCAGCGTCTCGCCGTAGCGCTCCTTGAACTCGTGGAGGTCGCTGCCATCCACGATCCTGGCGATCACCTCGCGCACGTCGTAGGACTGGCGCGCGTCGGCCGGGACGACCCCGTACAGCTCCTCGGGATTGACCGCTGGAGGTGCCGGCGACCCGCGCACCCACGGGGGCTCCGGCTTGCGCCAGGCCAGGCTGCGCACGATCTCGCGCCCGATGGCCAGGGCGTGCTCGTCATCGAGCGCAAAGTGGTCGGCCACGCCAGACGTCGTGGTGTGGACCTCCGCGCCGCCAAGCTCCTCGGCGCTGACGACCTCTCCCGTGGCGGCCTGGACCAGCGGCGGGCCACCGAGGAAGATCGTGCCGGTGCCCTTGACGATGACCGTCTCGTCGGACATGGCCGGCACGTAGGCGCCCCCGGCCGTCGACGAGCCCATCACCAGCGCGATCTGCGGGATGCCGCGCGACGAGAGCTGGGCCTGGTTGTAGAAGATGCGGCCGAAATGCTCGCGGTCCGGGAAGACCTCGTCCTGGAGCGGCAGGAAGGCGCCGCCGCTGTCGACCAGGTAGACGCACGGCAGCCGGTTCTCGAGCGCGATCTCCTGGGCGCGGAGGTGCTTCTTGACGGTGATTGGGAAGTAGGTGCCGCCCTTCACGGTGGCGTCGTTCGCCACCAGCACGCACTCGACCCCCTCGATCAGGCCGATGCCGGTCACGATCCCGGCGCCCGGCGCGTCGTCGTCATAGAGGCCGCTGGCCGCCAGGGGCGAGAGCTCCAGGAAGGCGCTGCCCGGGTCGATCAGCCGGTCGATCCGCTCGCGTACCGGCAGCTTGCCGCGCTCACGGTGGCGGGCGATTGCCCGGTCATCGCCGCCGGCGCCACGCTCGCTGACCACCCGCACGCGCTCGCGAAGGTCGTCCACCATGTCGCGCATGGCGCTTGCATTCGCGGCCACCGTCTCGGAGGCCGGGTCGAGGGTGGACGTGAGGACGGCCATCGCCGCCGATTATGGCCCGCGTACCCGCGCGGGCGAGCTTATCTAGGCGAGCGTGACGAGGGGAACGATCTGGGTGACGTGCGCCGTGTTGACGATCACCACGCTGACGACATGCTCGAACGGTGGCTCACCGTTGTGCAGCAGGTAGGCCTCGGTGAGCGGCAGGAAGCGAGGGCCGTGCATGAGCATGTGCGGCCCTGCATCTCCGCCAGGCGGGATGTGAAGGTTGCCGGTGACGCTGAACGGACCAGCGGTCAGCGCCACGCGGCGCAGCTTGCGGTGCAGGCGAAGCTGGCGCGACGCGCGCCACTCGGGCGGCATGGCCAGGATCAGCTGTTCGGCGACGAGGGTGTGCCATTCACCCGACTCGTCGGGTGTCGGCGCCGGCTGTCGAGCGGTGAGCGGCTCCGGTGGGCCGTCCATCGGCCCTGGGCTCGGGCGCCACAGGCGCAGCTCATCCTGTTCGTTGAGCAGGTCGGTCACGCGGCGGCCGTTGGCGGCAATCCAGCCCACGATGCGGGAATCAGCGGTATAGAGCTCGATCGGCGCCAGGTCGGGTGCAAGGGCGACGGCGGCGCTGCCGGCGCTGGCGGATCCACCCGCGCCACGGCGCCAGTTCCAGAACGTCACGTTCCAACCCCTCAGGTAGCGGCCACGGGGCAAACCACGCGGCTCGTGGCGGAACACTACCCGCGGGCAAGGAAGGCACCAAGGGCCCGAGAGTACTAGGCAGGGCCGGTGCGTACTCGCACCAGGCGATGCACTCTCTTTATCGCAACGTGCTCGGAGAGTTCAGTGATCTGAACACTGCAGCACCCTCGTCGGGGGCTGGTACCGTGCGCGGCATGATCGAATTCGATGACTTTGCGCGCGTCGACATGCGGGTCGGGCAGATCGTCGAGGCCGCGCCCTTTCCTGAGGCTCGCAAGCCGTCGTACCGGCTGCGGATCGACTTCGGGCCTGAGCTCGGCGAGCGGATCAGCTCCGCCCAGCTGACCGTCACCTACCCCGATCCTGTGGCCCTGGTCGGGCGGCAGGTGGTCGCAGTCGTCAACTTTCCGCCGCGGCGCATCGCGGGGCTCGCCAGCGAGGTGCTGGTGCTCGGAGCGATGGGCGAAGGTGGCGAGGTACGGCTCCTCGAGCCGAACCCGACCTGCCCGCTCGGGCAGCGTATCGGCTGAGGTTCGCATTCCGGCCGCACGGCGGGCAGACTATCGAGCGTGACCGAGACTGATACGGCGGGACTGCTGGCTGAGCCGCCACCCGGGATGCCCGACCCGGACATGACGCCGCCGCAGATCGCCCGGAGCGGCGACCCGTTCGGGCAGCTCCGGATCGCGCATTCCCTCTCGCGCCTGCGGCGCAACACCACGCATCAGCTGCGCGATGTGGTGGCGGCCATGAACGCCGCGCACCTGGACTGGTACTTCAGCGAGAAGGTCGCCCTGGCCGCGATCGTCCAGCTCCAGGCCAACTGGGCGATCAGCTTCCATGGTGAGGATCGGATCGTGCTCGAGCGCAACGAGCGCGGTCACACGCTGCTGATCACTGACTCCTCGAAGATGTCGGCCTTCTTCGTCTCCGAGGCGCGTCGCCTCGTGGAGGCGTGCGAGGAGGAGCTGCGCCGCTTCACGCTCGGCGACGGCGCCACCACCGACAACTAGACCCGATCTGAGGTCGCTGCCTGTCCGAGGCCTGCGCCGGTGGGCTCGCCGCTGCGCTCGCCGCTGCGCTGGGCAACATCGCCCTCGGCGACGGGTACCGGCACGCGCCGAGGCCGCGGACGGAACGGAGATGTCTCGGGGACGATCGGTCCATCGGTCTCGGCCAGGCTGCCGTCCCGGTAGGCGTCCCACACGGCCATGACCGTGTCGCGGTGCGGTCGGATGCGGCAGTGCTCGTCGCGGTTGCCCATCTCGTCGCAGTAGCCGAGCGGGACGCACTTGGGCGCCAGGAAGGACCCGAAGAAGGGCGAGACCCGGAAGATCTCGTGGCGGATCTGCTTGAACATCTGCCGGATCTCCCACTGCGCCATGGTGCAGAGACGCAGCCCGCTCATATGGATCAGCTGGCGCAGGTTGACGGTCATGATCAGGTTCGTCTGCATGGCGTTGGGGAAGATGAAGCGCGCATCCTCGGCCGGCACCTCGGCCTGCAGCAGCTGCCCGTAGAGCTCCAGGTTGTCGTCGATCGCCTGCTGGAAGCGCCCGGCAAGGTCATCGGGCAGGTCGCCCTTGGCGATCGAATCGGGGACCGTGTAGTTGTCGCGCTGCTTGAAGCTGACATAGCGCTGCGACTGCTGGTCGAAGGCCGTCCCGGCCCGATGGCGCACCAGCTGGTGGGAGAGAGTCCGGGTCACGCCGCTGATGGCGAAGGTGAAGTTGACGTGCTCGATCGTCGAACCGTGGCCGGACTCCATCACCTTGCGGACGAGGCTCTGCTGCTTCTCGTCGGCGACCTCCCGGCTGACGGCCTTGTCCCAGATCTTGTCGGGCAGCAGCTCGGAGTAGCAGGTTCGGCAGGCGGTGTAGATGATCGGGAGGTAGTACTCCTCCACGATCTCCTTGGTGGGGAAGATCAGCTTGGCGGAGAGCGCGGAGGGGGTGGGCATGGCGCCGTCGAGGATAGCACGGAAGGGGCCCGATGAGCACCGCTTATCCACAACATGTAGCGGTGTGGATAAGCCAGGGCCGCTATCTTGTGCCCTCTGGGCCGATGGAGACGGGAGTCTGATTCACCCCGTATCGGATGATTTCGGCTCCTCGCGCCGGTCCTCCAGGCGCGCCAGGCCGTGCAGGCGATCGAACGCGATCCGGTTGCCCCCGGCCGCCTTGGCCGAGGCGAGCGCCTCATCGGCGGCCACGAGCAGCTCCTCGTCCGAGAGGGTCATGCCCGGGCGCACGAAGGCGACGCCGATCGAGACGCCGACGGTGATCTCACCTGCCTCGGTGCTCACCGGGCGGGTCGTCAGCCGGCGGCGCAGCGCGTCGGCGAACACGGCGGCGCCGCGCTCGTCCGTGTGGGGCAGGATCGCCAGGAAGCTGTCGCCGCCGGAGCGACCGAGCGCGTCCGCCGCCCGGATGCGGAGCCGCATGCGCAGGGCCAGCTCGCGCAGCACGACGTCCCCGATCGCCAGCCCGCGCTCATGGTTCAGCTGGGCGAAGCCGTCGACGTCGAGGAGCAGCACGGCGAGCGGATGCGTGTAGCGCCGCGCCTCGGCCGCCTCCGTGCGGAGGCGTTCCAGGATGTGCCGGCGGGTGGCGACGCCGGTCAGCGGGTCGATGGTGGCGGCACGGGCGATCTCGGCGCGCTGCAGCTCGATCGTCTGGCGCGCCTCGAGCAGCTCTTCGATGGTGCCCCGCAGCTCGCGTGCCAGCCGCGTCGACTCTTCCTCGGCGGCCTCCGACGCGCGCGACATGGGCCACGGCAGGAGTGGCACTGGAGAAGCGCCGATCTCAGGAGTTCCTCCTGCCGCGTCGAGCCGTGCGACGGATGCCCGGCCCCAGGTGGCCGTCCACGCGATGGCCAGGCCGCATCCCGCTATCGCCAGGAGTGCGGGCGCGACGTCGAGGGCGCCGGGTCGGCTGAGCGCCAGCGCCACGAGCCCGCCGGCCAGCAGGCCCATCGCCGTCGATCGAGCCGGCAGGGCGGCGGCAGCGACCAGCGTGGCGGCCCCGGCATAGAGCCATGGGCTCACCTCGACGGGCGCGGTCAGAAATATGGCACCCGCGAGCACCGCCTCCACCGCGATGAAGACGAACACGCCGGCGCCGACCCGGGCGGCCCCACGCAGCGGGGCGGCGGGCAGCAGGCGCGCGACGAAGAGGAGGATGCCGCTCGCCATGGCGGCGGTCGCCAAGCCTCCGTCCGGGAAGTTGGCGAGGAGCCCCGGCGCGCGGAGCGCGGCGACCGCCAAGCCCACGGCCAGCGCACCGAGGCCGGCGGCGTCGCCCAGGCTGGAAGCACGGCCATCGAGGAGGCCGCGGGCGACAACGAGAGCACTGGCCAGCCCGAGGGCCACGGCCGCACCGCCGGCCATGCCCGACGACAGCCACCACGGAGCGGTGGATGCCGCCAGCTCGAGCGGTGGGAAGAGACGGAGCGCGGCGACGGCCAGCGGAGCCAGGAGGACCGCCGCCAGGCGGACCCCGACGAGCGCGCTACGGGTGGCGAGTTCGGTTCGGTCCACGCAGTCTCGTGGTGCGGCTGTGCAACGCGAGTCTCGGCCGAGGCAAAGCCTGCCAGCAATAGTACGAAGGGGCGCGCACCCGCTCCGCTGCCGTATCCTCGACCGCATGCCGCCCGGCAGCACGGTGATGTCTCGCCACCGGTTCCTGGCGCTCACCGACCGGCTCATCGCCGAGGGCGAAGCGCTCGAGGTGGAGCCCGACTGGAACCTGTTCCGGGCGTGGCTGCTCAACTCGGACGAGCTGCTCGAGCGCGTGTGGGGCCGGATGGACCGATATCACCTCGCCTGGCTGAACGTCGGTCGCGACCCGGCGACCCCGGGGACGACGCTCGACGAAACGGGCACCCGGCGCTTCATCGCGGAGGTGGCCGGCGCCAAGCTGGCGGTGCTGCGTACGATGAGGACCGCTGTCGAGCGCCACGGCTCGCCGCGGCTCGGCGACGATGACGAAGCGCAGGAGCAGGAGGACCGGTGAGCGACCGCCCGGACGACGAGATCGGCGGCCTGGCTGCCGTGCTGGCCCATCCCGACGATGAGAGCTTCGGTTGTGCCGGGGCCATGGCCGTCGCGCACGACGCGGGACGGACCGTGCGGCTCCTGGTCGTGACTCGTGGCGAGGCCGGCACTCCCGAGGGCGCATCGGACCCCGACTTCGCTGAGACGCGTGAGGAGGAGCTGCGCTGCGCGGCGGGGAAGATCGGCCTTACCGAAGTGACGGTGCTGGAGGGTTATCCCGATGGCGCCGTGGCCGACATGCCATTCGCCCAACTCGTCGACGACATCGCCACCTGGCTTGGCGATCGCCGGCCCGACGCGGTGATCACCTTTGGCGCGCACGGCGTCACCGGTCACCCTGATCACGTGGTGGTCGGGTCGGCGACGCGATGGGCAGTCGAGCGACTGGCCGAGGCCGGGGTTGCGCCACACGCGATCTACGTCATCGCGCCGGTCTTCGGTCCGGGGACGAAACGCTACGACCTCTCGCCGGAGGAGGGCGCCGCCACCCATCGGATCGATATCACCCCGGTGGCGGGGCGCAAGATCGCGGCCCTCGCCTGCCACGCCAGCCAGCCCGATGCGGCGCAGGAAGCGGTCGACCTCCGCGCCGCGATCGATCGCGTCGGCGTCGTATACGAGGGCTACACCAGGGTGCGGCCGGCGGTTCCCGCCCCGCACCCGACGTTCGACACGCGCCTGGTGTAGCCGGCACGCTGGTACACTTGCTTGCGATGACAATTGATTCGAACCTCGCCAAGGTGGACGAGGTGATGACCGCGCTCTACGACATCCATGACCCGGAGATCGGGATGAGCATCGTGGACCTCGACCTGATCAAGCACGTCGAGATCGGGTCGGACGGCGCGCCAACCGAGATCAAGATGGTGCTGACCACGCCTTTCTGCCCGTGGGCCGGCGAGCTGATCCAGACCGTGAAGCAGAAGACCGAGGAGGTGACCGGGCCGCCGGTCAAGGTCACCCTCCTGGCCGACCGTTGGGAGCCGCCGCCGGGCCTCTTCTAGCCGGTCGGGCGCGTCGAGGACTCGGCTTTCGCCTCCGGGAGCGCTGTATCGCCTCCACGCTGGCCGCGCCACCCTCCTGGCC
Organism: Candidatus Dormiibacterota bacterium; assembly: GCA_035632895.1. Taxonomy (GTDB): domain Bacteria; phylum Chloroflexota; class Limnocylindria; order QHBO01; family QHBO01; genus DASQFY01. The sequence goes on along the minus strand of DASQFY010000188.1, from coordinate 2,473 downwards.
GAGCGCACGCCGCACCGCGCCCTCGAGCTGGTCGAGGCCGAACGGCTTGAGCACCACCTCGATTCCCTGCTCCAGGAGGTAGGCCTCCTGATCGCGCACCTGCCGCACGGCGGCGGTGCAGGCGAGGACCGGGATCTTGGCGGTGGGCCGATACATCCGCAGCTTCTGGAGCAGCTGCCAGCCCTCCATCTCCCGGTCGCCGATGACGAAGTCGATGATGATCAGGTCCGGCTTCTGGTCCGCGATGCGGTCCAGCTCATCAGGGGCGAAGCTCATCAGGGTCACCTGGTGGCCGAGCTCCGTCTCGAGGAAGTCCCGGAACAGCTCCAGGATCTCCTTCGTGTCGTTGACCACCAGAATTCGCTTGCTTGCACTCACGGCCAGGGCATGATGCAGTAACCGTGCCCGGCCCGCCAGCCGTCGAGCGCTACCATCGCGGCAGGCATGCGCATCTACACGCGGAAGGGTGACGCCGGGACGACGGGACTGCTGTACGGCGGCGACCGTGTCAGCAAGGCCGATCCACGCACCGACGCCTACGGCACGACCGATGAAGCGGTATCGGCGCTCGGCCTGGCGCGTGCGGCGATCGGCGCCGCCACCGACCGGACGGAGGCGCAGCTGGCCGTCCTGATCGTCCGGCTCCAGCGGGAGCTGTTCGTCGTCGGCGCCGAGCTGGCGACCCACGGGGAGCGGCGCAAGCGCCTGACTCCGGGCGAGACCCTGATCACCGCCGAGATGGTCACCTGGCTGGAGGGTGAGATCGACGCGATCGAAGCCGGGCACGAGATGCCGGTTGAGTTCGTGCTGCCTGGCGAGACGATGACCGGTGCCGCACTCGACCTGGCGCGCACCATCGTGCGGCGTGCCGAGCGGCGCGCCGTGGCGTTGGCCGAGGCGGGCGGCCTTCCCGGCTCGCAGGTGGTGCCCTACCTGAACCGGCTCGCCGACCTCCTCTTCGTCATGGCCCGCGCCGCCGACGGTGGCTTCCGCCCGATGCGAAGCCGCGAGTAGAATCGGCCCAGCCCACCAACCCGCCTCCCGGCGGGCTGCACCGCGACAGACCAGCTCTGGCGTGGCGCACTGACAAGGAGTATCCACACGATGAGCTATGCCGTGACCAACCCCGCCACGGGCGAGACGGTCCAGACCTACGACACCATCACCGACGCCGAGCTCGAGGCCGCGATCGCCGCAGCCGACGAAGCGCACCGCACCTGGTCGAAGTCGACCACGGTCGAGGAGCGCGCGGCGCTCATCCGCCGCGTCAGCGAACTGCACACCGAGCGCCGCCAGGAGCTGGCGGAGCTCATCGTGCGCGAGATGGGCAAGCCGATCGGCCAGGCGCTCGGCGAGGCCGACTTCGCCGCGGCGATCTACGAGTACTACGCCGACCACTCGGCGGACTTCCTGAAGGACGAGCCGATCCAGCTCCTCGCGGGCGATGGCTCGGCGGTCATCCGCCGCTCGTCGCTCGGGGTGCTGCTCGGCGTCATGCCGTGGAACTTCCCGTACTACCAGGTCGCCCGCTTCGCCGGCCCGAACCTCATCATCGGCAACACGATCCTGCTCAAGCACGCCGAGCAGTGCCCCGAGTCCGCCGCCGCGATGCAGCAGATCTTCCTCGACGCGGGCTTCCCGGCCGGCGCCTACGTGAACATCTACGCCTCGCACGACCAGATCGAGCAGGTCATCGCGGACCCGCGCGTGCAGGGCGTCTCGCTCACCGGCTCCGAGCGCGCCGGCGCCGCGGTCGCCGAGATCGCCGGCCGCCACCTGAAGAAGGTCGTGCTCGAGCTCGGCGGCTCGGACCCCTTCATCCTGCTCTCGACCGACGACCTCGACGCCACGGTGCAGAACGCGGTCGACGCCCGCCTCGACAACAGCGGCCAGTCGTGCAACGCGGCCAAGCGCTTCATCGTCGCCGACGAGCTGTACGAGCCCTTCCTCGAGAAGTTCACCGCGAAGATCGCCGAGATCGAGGCGACCGACCCGACGTCGGCCGACTCGGCGCTCGGCCCGCTGTCCTCGCTGAAGGCCGCCGAGGGCGTCGACGAGCAGGTCAAGCGCGCGATCGAGCACGGCGCGACGCTCGTGCACGGTGGCACCCGCGACGGCGCGTTCTTCCAGACGACCGTGCTGACGGATGTCACTCCCGAGAACCCCGCCTCCAAGGAGGAGTTCTTCGGCCCGGTCGCGCAGGTGTACCGCGCGAAGGACGAGGCCGACGCCGTGCGCATCGCGAACGACACCCCGTTCGGCTTGGGCTCGTACGTCTACACCACCGACAAGGAGCAGGCGCTCCGCGTCGCCGACGGCATCGAGGCTGGCATGGTGTTCGTGAACGTCGTGCTCGCCGACGGCGCCGAGCTGCCGTTCGGCGGCATCAAGCGCTCGGGCTCGGGCCGCGAGCTCGGCCGCTTGGGCGCCGACGAGTTCGTGAACAAGAAGATGATCCGCATCGGCTGACGCC
>DASQFY010000187.1:0-1635 GCA_035632895.1 Candidatus Dormiibacterota bacterium | reverse complement strand
AGCCGGGTGGCCGGCAGCGCGATCCGGCGCAAGGCCGCGATGAGCACGTAGGCCATCGCCGCGAACCACAAGCGCAGCTGATTGGACCGCATCGCCCGGGTCGAGGTGCGGTCGGCGAACAGGTCGAGCTGGCATTCCTTGATAATGACATGGACGCCTCCCGCCGACGGCAGCGTCGTGCGAGCGTGGAAGCGTGCAGCCACCAAAGCGGGAGATGTCCGTGATGGACCTTGTCACCGTCGGCCTCGACATCGCCAAGAGCATGTTCCAACTCCACGGCACCGATCGGCTGGGGAAGCCGGTGCTGCGGCGGAAGCTTCCCAGAAGCAAGATGCTTGAGTTCTTCGCCAATCTACCGTCGTGCCGGATCGGCCTGGAGGCCTGTGGCGGGGCACACTACTGGGCTCGCGAGCTAACCAAGCTCGGCCACGAGGTGCGCCTGATGCCGCCGCAGTACGTCAAGCCCTATGTCAAGACCAACAAGCACGACGCGGCTGATGCCGAGGGCTGTTGCGAGGCAGTCCAGCGCCCGAACATGCGGTTCGTCCCGGTGAAGAGTGAGCAGCAACAAGCGCTGTTGATGCTGCACCGGATCCGGGACCGGCTGAATGCCGAGCGGACGGGGACGATCAACGCGATCCGTGGGCATATGGCCGAGTTCGGCATCGTCGCGGCGCAGCGCGGGGTCGGCATGAAGGAGTTGCTGGCGATCATCTCGGATGTTGACGATGGTCGGCTACCATCGCTGGCCCGCGACCTACTCGTGCTCCAGGTCGAGCATCTGCGCGCAATCGAAGCCAAGCTCGCCGAGTTGGATCGACAGGTGCTGCATCAGGCCCGCAGCGACGAAGCGGCTCGACGGCTCACCGGGATTCCGGGCATCGGCCCCGTCATCGCCACGGCGATGGTGGCCACGGTGGATGCCAAGCTGTTCGACAACGGCCGTGGTTTCGCCGCCTGGCTCGGTCTCGCCCCTCGCCAGCACGCGAGCGGCGGCAAGGAGCGCCTGCTCGGCATCAGCAAGCGCGGTGACGGCTATCTGCGCCGGCAGCTGATGCATGGCGCAAGGTCGCTGGTCCGGGTGGCGGCAGGACGTGAGCGGCAACCCTGGGCATGGATCAACGGCCTGCTCGCGCGGCGGCACTTCAACGTCGTCGTTGCCGCGGTCGCCAACAAGCTGGCACGGATCATCTGGGTCCTGCTCAATCGCGACGAGGCCTACCGTGTGCCGGCTTGAGCGAGGTCGGCGACTGACGCGACCTCAGACGCCGAGTTGCCCTGCCGCCAACCTGCGCGTCCACAGTTCCCACCAGCTGCGAGGGTGATCTTCGCCACGATGGCATGACCGGTCGGACCGGGGTCGGCGGAGCCCGAGAGAACCTGAGAGCTTCGAGCTCGACTTGATAATCGGGCGCCGGCCGCGGATCTCATCGAGGCCAGCGGCCATGTGGCCGCAGCACAGGCCGAATACATAACCGCAGCTGACCCGATCATGCCTCCGATTGCGAAGAGCCCTCTTGCAGGGCGGGAGGCGTCCATACATGGTTCTCGGCCGCCCCGCGACGGCAGTAGACATCCTCGTAGAGCGCTTTCGCCCTGCCGCCGGCGAGACTGGTGACGATGAAGCGGGTATCC
>DASQFY010000186.1:0-4364 GCA_035632895.1 Candidatus Dormiibacterota bacterium | reverse complement strand
GACCCTGCCCTGCGCGAGGTGTATGCCGGCTCGCTGTCGGAGCTCGGCCATACCGTGCGAACGGCCGCCGACGGCGCGGCGGCGCTGAGCCACCTCGCCAGCGAGTGGAAGCCGTGCGTCGTCTTCCTTGACCTGCGGATGCCCGGGATGGACGGCTGGGAGTTCGTTCATCGTCTGAAGGCAGACGACCGATTGAAGGACGTCCCGATCGTGGTCGTGGCGGCGCACTTCCGAATCGATCGGGAGGCCCGGGAGATTGGCGCGGCGGCCTGGATGCAGAAGCCGTTTGACCTGGGACGCCTGGATGAGCAGATCAGGACGCTCTGTCATGAGGAAAGGAGCGAGGCAACTCGTTGATGGCCGCACCCGAGCTGCACGGCCTTGAATCTCGGCTTCTGGCGATCTTCGACAGCGTTGCGGATGGCGTGACGGTCCTGGATCGCACGGGCGTCATCCGGTTTGCGAACGATGCCGCCTCGCAGCTGATGGGGTATGACCGGGCCGATGAGATCATCGGCCGCTCATCGGCCGAGCTCGTCGGACGCTTCGAGATCCTGGATCCCGAAGGACAGCCATTTGCTGTCGAGCTCCTTCCGACGCGCCGCGCCTTCTCCGGTGAATCGGCGGTGGAGGCGGTCGTTCGCTTCCGCCACTCTGGAACCCTGCTCGACCGCTGGTCGATCGTGCGTGCCCGGCTCCTGCCCGCCGAGACGCCCGACGGCGACCTCGTGGTCAGCGCCTTCCAGGACATCACCGCCCTCAAGCAGAGCGAGATCCGGCTTCGCGTCCTGTCGGAGGTGAGCGCTCTCCTGAGCCAGTCGATCGACTACGAGGCGACTCTTGCGGCGGTCGCCGGCCTGGCCGTGCCGGACCTTGCTGATTGGTGCGTGGTCGACGTCGTCGAGCCTGACGTCGGCGTGCATCGGGTGGCCACGGCCCATGCGGACGAATCGAAGCGGAAGCTTGCCGAGGACGTCGAGCGCCGGTGGCCGTCCGATCCGGAAGCTCCGGGCGGGATCAACGAGGTCATCCGCAGCGGCAGATCGGTGCACGCGCCCGAGGTCACCGACGAGATGCTGCGCGCGAGCGCCAAAGACAAGGAGCACCTCGAGATCCTGCGCAGCCTCAACATCCGATCGGCCCTGATCGTCCCACTCGTCGCGCGCGGCCAGATCCTGGGTGCCATGACCTTGGTCAGCGAATCGCAGCGCACGCTGACCCCGGACGATGTGGCGCTGGCGGAAGAGGTGGGGCGCCGCGCCGGCGCCGCGATCGACGCATCTCGTCTGCTCTCCGAGAGCGAACAATCGATCAGGATGCGAGACGATTTCATGGCGGTTGCCTCGCATGACATGCGGACCCCCCTGGCGGCGGTGCGTGGGTACGCCCAGCTCGCTCGCCGCCACCTGGCCGCCCACCCGACCCCGGACATCGCGGCGCTTGACCGATGGCTGACGGACATCGACGACGCGGCGGGACGGCTCACCGCCCTTGTTGCCGAATTCATGGACGCCAGTCTCGTCCGGGGTGGACACGCGGTCCCGCTGCAGCCCGAGCGGACTGACCTCGTGCCTCTCGTGCGGCACCGGGTCAAGGAGCATCGTCGAACGACGGATGGACATCGGCTCATCGTTCGGAAGGATGCCGCGTCGCTCATCGGAGATTGGGATCCACCGCGGCTTGGTCGGGTGCTGGACAACCTGCTGAGCAACGCCATCAAGTTCAGCCCCAACGGCGGCGATATTGTCGTCCGCGTTGGTGGGAAGAACGGTCGCGGCTTCGTGGCAGTGACCGACCACGGCATCGGAATCACGCGATCCGACTTGAATCAGGTGTTCAGCCCGATGTTTCGCGGGGCAAATGCGACGCGAGTCACCGGTGCCGGTCTCGGGCTCTTCGGGGCTCGCAAGCTCGTTGAGCAGATGGGCGGGACGATCGAGGTCACCAGCGAGCTGGGTTCGGGCTCCACCTTCAAGATCTGGCTCCCGCTCTCCGACTGAAGGCCGTCCGGCTACCTGCGCCGATAGTGGCGGTTGAGCTCGGAAGCCCAGCGGCGACCCAGGACGTCCACGTTCTCGGCCAGCCAATCGTCGAGGCGGATCTGGCCTGTCGGTGGCAGGGCCGAGACCATCTGCCTCGACCTCAACTCGGTCACTTCGTCGCGCGTGAGCACCACGTCCCGAACCAATAGGCCGAGAACGCTGGCGGCTGCGAGCGCGGCTCCCACCGGTAGATGGACAACCAGCGAGCGGCTCCTGACCGCCGCGCGCACGAGAGACACGAACTCGTTGAAGGTGAAGATGTCCGGCCCGGCCGCGTCGACGACCGCGTTCTCGGCCGTCGAGCCGACGCGCACCACGAGCTCGGCGATGTCGTCGACGTGGACCGGCTGGATCGGGTAATGCCCATCGCCGGGGATCCCGAAGACGGGAAGCCGGCGCAACGTCCACGCCAGGTTGTTCACCAGGATGTCGCCCGGTCCGTAAGCGACCGTCGGCCGCACGATGGCGTGGCTTACCCCGGAGCCGAGAAGCGCCTCCTCAACAGCTGCCTTCGCGCGAAAGTAGGCCGTCGGCGCGTTCCTGGCGGCATTGATGACGCTGATGTGCACGATCCGTCGCACCCCGGCCCGAAGGGCGGCCGCGAACAGGATCTGGCTCCGTGCGATCGCCCAGGGGTAGGTGATCGGTCCGCGCTCGAACCGTATCCAGAATGTGTTGTACAGGGTGTCCACGCCCTCCAACGTACGAGTCAGCCGATCGGGGTGGTCGAAGTCCAGCGCGGCGCTCGAAGCGAGCTCACCTAGTGGATGTGTGGCTCGCGGATCGCGCGTGAGGTCGATCACCGAACGGCCTCCGGCAACCAGGCGCTCGGCGATGAAGCGGCCCGTGAAGCCGGTCGCACCGGTCACGGCATCCGTGGTCACGACTTGTCAGCCAGCCCCCACAGGTCGCCGACGGTGAAACCCTCCGGAAACGGGTCTCGATCGTCGAGCACGTACTCCGCCCGGCCGGTGATCCAGGCGCTGCCGGTCAGCTGCGGCACGACCGCGGCATACGGACCCACCGTCGTCTCGCGCAGGAGCCGGCCTGTCCAGGTCGTGCCCAGGATCCCCTCGTGCACGAAGTCCTGGCCGATCGCCAGCTTGCCACGCGCGTGGAGCACCGCCATGCGGGCGCAGGTGCCGGTGCCGCACGGGGATCGGTCCAGGACGCCGGTGAACGACTCCGGACGCGACCAGTCGAGCACCCCGGAGCTCACCACCACGGTGTTCTTGCCATCCGCGCCGAGCGCGGTTGGCGGGGCCGTCAGCTCGATGATGCTGATGCCCGTCAGCTCCGGCTGCTCCGGGTGCGCCACCGGGATCTGCTCGCGTGCGGCGGCCTTGACCATCTCGCCCAGCCGCACGATCTCGCGTCCTTCGTCAGGGGTCAGTGCCAGGCCGAGTGCGGCGGCATCGGTCAGGACGTAGAACATCCCGCCCCAGGCCACGTCGACCTTCAGGGTGCCGATCCCGGGCACCTCGACCGGCGTGTTCAGCTCGATCACGAAGGCCGGCACGTTCTGGAAGGTGATGGCGAGCGCCTTGCCGTCGCGCACCTCGGCGCGGATCCGGATCAGGCCGGCGGGAGTCTCCAGGGACAGCTCGGTGATCGGCTCGGTCACCTTGACCATGCCAGTCTCGATTAGGACCGTGGCGGTGCAGATCGTGTTGGAGCCGCTCATGGCCGGATACTCGGCCTGCTCCATGATCACGAAGCCGGCGTCGGCCTTCGGATCGGTCGGCGGCAGGATGACGTTGCAGCAGCTCGCCGGATAGCCGCGCGGCTCACGCAGCATAAGGCGACGCAGGTGGTCGCCGTGCTCCGTCAGGTGGTTGCGCTTCTCGAGCATGGTGGTGCCCGGGACGTCGTGCACGCCCCCGACGATCACGCGACCCGGCTCGCCCCCCGCGTGCGCGTCGACGGCGGTGATGATCCGATCCAGCCGCATGCTCCGCATGGTGCCACGCGAGCGCTCTTCGGGGACATCGCGCATAGTGACGTCCTCGTGGCCAGCCTCCTCCATACGCGGTCCACCGCTCACGAGCTGCTCGATGGCGAGCAGCTTGACCAGCGCGAGCTGCGCACCAACCTGCGCGAGATGGCGATGCTGAACCGCCTCCCTGGCGGCACCCGCGACAGCGTCCGTGCCGTGAGCCGCCTTCTGGATGGCCAGACCGATGCGTCCGTGCTCGACATCGGTACCGGCTCTGCGGACTTCGTGCGTCGTCTGCTCCGCGAGCGTGCGGTCAGCGTGATTGCGGCGGATCTCCGGCAAGAGGTCCTGGCGATTGCCGCGCGTAACCTCGCGAATACCAACGG
>DASQFY010000185.1:0-6510 GCA_035632895.1 Candidatus Dormiibacterota bacterium | reverse complement strand
TAGAGCCGGTCCACAACGCTGGCGGCCAGCGCCGAGAACGCTTCTCGGTCACCTCTCCTCGCCAGCTCAACCAGCTCGCGCTGCACCAATGCATCCTCCATCCGCCCGGTTCAACCGGGCTGCTCGTAGTCAATGGCGCTCGGACGGTGCAAATGGTTCTAAGTTCGTGTGGGGCGATCGTAGGTCGTTGCCGAAACTCCCATTGGCACTGTTCGGATTAGAACATTCGTTCTATCATGCATGGTCCGATGACCCCACCGGACGCCTACTGCGAGCTTCACGCGCACTCCAACTTCAGCTTCCTGGACGGTGCGAGCCACCCCGAGGAGCTGATCGCCCGCGCCGCGCAGCTGGGCATGCCGGCCCTGGCGGTCACCGATCACGCAGGACTGTACGCCGCCGTGCGCCTCTGGAAGGCGGCTGCCCAGAACCGGACCGATGCCGCCCGCGACGCCGGCCTCTCCCCGGTCACCGCCATCGTCGGCCTGGAGCTCACCATCCCGCGCGACGAGGGTGAGCTGCGCCTCGCCCGCCGCGGCCGGAAGCTGAACGACCCGCTGCGCGGTGAGCGGGCGAGCCGCGGCTGGCCAGGCGAGCATCACGCCGGCCCGATCCCCGGCGACCATCTCGTCCTGCTGGCGCGGGACGCGGCCGGCTACGCCGCCCTGTCCCGGCTCGTCAGCCGTGGCCACCTGGCCGGCGAGAAGCAATTCCCGATCTTCGAGCGCTCGCTGGTCGAGGCCGCCCTCGACGAGGCGAGCGGCCACCTGGTTGGCCTCAGTGGTTGCCGGAACGGTGAGGTGCCCCGCCGCCTGCTCGCCGGCGAGCCCGAGGCGGCCCGCGCGGCAGCGGAACGCTGGGCGCAGCGCTTTCCGGACGGCGACTTCTGTGTCGAGCTCAGCCACCACCTGGCGCCCGACGACGACTGGCTCATCGGCCAGCTCGCCGAGCTGGCTCAGGTGGCCGGCCTGCCGACAGTGGTGACCAACGAGGTCCATTACGCCGATCCCGGCGGCCATAGGCTCCAGGACGTGCTGGTCTGCATCCGGCACGGCGCCACGCTGGAGGAGGCGCGCGAGCTGCTGCTGCCCAACGCCGAGTACCGCCTGAAGGCCGGTGCCGAGCTGGCGCCCATCGGCCAGGCCCTGTCGGACGACCGCAGCCGCCGAGCCTGGGCCGAGGGGATGGCGCAGGCGGGAGCCATCGGCCAAGCCTGCAGGCTGGACCTGGACTTCGAACGCTACCGGTTCCCGGGCTTCACGGTCCCCGAGGGCGAGACGCCGTTCTCATATCTCTACCAGCTTGCACACGAGGGCTTACGGCGCCGTTATCGGCCCATTACCAAGCAGTCCGTCAACCAGCTGGCGCACGAGCTGGACATCATCGAGCGCACCAACCTGGCGGAGTTCTTCCTGATCGTGTGGGACCTGATGGAGTTCGCGCGCAAGGGCGGCATCATCGGGCAGGGAAGGGGGAGCGCCGGCGACTCGATCGTGGCCTTCTGCCTTGGGATCACCAAGGTGGACCCGATCGAGCACAAGCTCCTCTTCGAGCGCTTCATTAACGAGGCGCGCACGCTGCCGGACATCGATATCGACTTCGACGTCAACCGCCGCGAGGAGGTGATCCAGTACCTCTACGAGCGGTACGGCGAGGACCACGCGGCGATGGTCTGCACGATCATCACCTATCGGGCGCGGAGTGCCGTGCGCGAGGTTGCCAAGGCGCTCGGCTTCCCGTTGGAGGCCGTCGACCGGGTGGCTAAGGCGCTCGACACCCGCGACGCGACCGACGTCGCCCGCGACCTCGCCCTGGACGGGAGCTTCGGCTGGCTCTTCGACGAGCTCGGCCTGGATATGGAGGCGGAGGCGGTGCCGCCGGGGCGGGATGGCCGAGCCCAGACCGATGGTGACGCGCTCGTGGGGCGCGAGGCCTCGGATTCACCATGGCACGGTCGTCCACATCTGACGCTGCGTCCGGCCGCACCGCCATCGGTACCCAGCCTGCGCGCGGACCTGGCCGATGCCGAGTCCCGCGCTCGCGACGCCGCCGGCGACCACGACGGGCGGCCGTACAGCGAGAGTGGCTGGTACCCGCCGCGCCGGCCGCGGCCATTCGACCAGTCGGTCGTGTCGGTGAAGCACGAGGGCTGGGAGCAGAAGCGCTACGGACCGGGTGGGCTGCGCCAGCAGGCGGGAGAGATGAAGCTGCCGGAGCCGCGCGACAACGGCTCGCCCGGACCGTGGAACGACCCGCCGAGCGTGCTCGATCGGCTCGACCGCGCGGGCGTGGTGCGCGTGGATCCGGAGAGCGGCATGCCGATCGAGGAGCGCCGCCGGCCGAGCGTGCTGCCCCGGCGAGATCAAGCTATCGCCGGCAGCGATCTATCAGCGCCGGAGGGGTCGTTCCCGCATCACTCGATCGCTGAGGGCGTTCAGATCGCTCCGGACGAGCCGCCCCCGCGTCCACCGATCGCCGTGGGCGATATGTCGTCCTGGGTCCAGTCCCCGCACCAGCACGCCGCCCACGCCGCGCCGCGCAACCGCTGGCAATGGCTGCTCCAGCTCTGCTCGGAGATCGACGGCTTCCCGCGCCACCTGGGGATACACGTCGGCGGGATGCTCGTCACCCGCGCCCCGTTGATCGACCTGGTCCCGATCGAGCGCGCCAGCATGCCGGGAAGGGTCGTCAGCCAGTACGACAAGGAGGACATCGAGGCGCTCGGGCTGGTGAAGATCGACCTGCTCAGCCTCAGAACGCTGGGGGTGGTGAGCGACTGCGTCGACCGCGTCGAGCGCGACACCGGGCAACGGATCGAGCTTGACGAGCTCCCCCACGACGACCCCGAGGTCTTCAAGACCATCCGCACCGCCGACACGGTCGGCATGTTCCAGGTGGAAAGCCGCGCCCAGATGCAGGCGCTGCCCAAGGCCAGGCCGGAGCGCTTCGAGGACCTGGTCGTGCAGGTGGCGATCATCCGCCCGGGTCCGATCCAGGGCAACGCCGTCCACCCGTACCTCAGACGACGCTCCGGCCAGGAGCCGGTCGTCTACCCGCATCCCAGCCTCCAACCGATCCTCGAGGACACGTTGGGCGTGATCCTCTACCAGGAGCAGGTCATGCAGATCGCGATCGAGGTGTGCGGCTACTCAGCACTCGAGGCCGACATCTTCCGCAAGGCGATGGGCAGCCATCGGTCCCACGCCAAGATGCAGGCCGAGCGCGACCGCTTCGTCAACGGCGCCATGCGCACCGGCCTGACCGAGCCGGATGCCGAGGATCTCTTCAAACGCTGCTCGGCCTTCGCCGAGTTCGGCTTCGCCCGTGCGCACGCAGCGGCCTTCGCCAAGATCACGTACGACACCGCCTGGCTGAAGCTCCACTACCCGGCCCACTACTGCGCCGGACTGCTGAACAACCAGCCGATGGGCTTCTACTCGCCGGCGGTGGTGGTCGGCGACGCGAAGCGCCACGGCGTCCGCGTCCTGCCGGTGCACGTCAACGCATCGGCCTGGGAGCACGACACCGAGCGCCTGCCCGAGGGCTCGTTCGCGGTCCGCCTGGGACTGCGCCAGGTGAAGGGGATCGACGAGGCGGCGCGCGAGACGCTGGAGCGCGAGCGTGCCATCGGTCCCTACGCCGGCGTGCGCGACTTCGTGGCCCGCACCGGCCTGGGCGAGCAGGTGGTCGAACGGCTGATCGCGGTGGGCGCCTTCGACTGGACCGATGCGCCCCGCCGCGAGCTCCTCTGGCAGCTGCGCACGACCATGGCCGACGCCGACCCGGCGCATCCAGCGCTGGGCCTGACCGATGACGCCCAGCGCGCGCTGGGCGCCAGCCTGCCGCCGATGACCTTCGCCGAGCGTGTCGCCGCCGACTATCGCGAGCTGGGCCTTTCGCCGACGGCCCACGCGGTCGAGCTGTTCCGCGAGCGGCTGACGGCCCGGGGCGTGCTCCCGATCGCCGAGGCGTCGCGCCTGCGTGACCGCGCGCGGGTGCGGCTGGCCGGGCTGGCGGTCTCGATCCAGCATCCGATGACCGCCAAGAACTTCGTCTTCATCGCGCTCGAGGACGAGACCGGGATGATCAACGTCACCGTCCGGCCGCAGGTCTACACAGCGCACCGCGCGGTCCTGCACCGGCACCCGCTGCTGGTCATCGACGGCACGCTGCAGGTCGAGGGCGAAGTGCTGAACGTGGTGGCGCGGCGGCTCCATCCGGTCGATGCGGTCATCTCCGAGGACGCGCGCGAGACGCGCCTGCCGCTGGACAAGCAACAGCGCATGTTCCGCTGACTCCGGCCCCTACAATCCCAGCCGTCGGGCTCCGCTACCTGGGTTCAGCTGACGGACATCGAACGGAACACCACCCGTTTCGCGGCGCGAGTAGTCGCCATCGTCTGCCTCTCCATCGGCGGGCTTGCGCTTCTGCTCTGGATGCTGAGCGCCCTGGCCGCGCTGCTCGCCGATCCGGAACTCCTGCTTCCGACCCCGTTCGGCGCGGCTGCCCTCGCAGTTTTCGCGATCGGTCTGGGGCTGTGGGGCGTGACGAGTACGGGGGATCGTTCCACGCAACCCGGCAGCCCTCGGCGCGCCGACGCCCTGCGAGTCTGGTGGCGTGCGCCGGCCTGGCCACGCGCTCCAGGACTGGCCGGTTGGGAGCTCGCTCTGCTCGCGGTAATCCTGCTGCTGTTCGGACTGATCGTGGGGCGGCTGATCGCGGTTGGGTCCACGCTGGGTTGGGACGAGTCCGTGTACGCACTGCGCGCGCGCTCGTGGGTGGAGGGCACACCGAGCACCGGCTGGGCAATTTACCGATCGCCGGGAATGGCCGTTCTGGGAATGGGCTCCGTCATCGCCGGAGGATCGGAGACGAGCTTCCGGGTGTTCGGCCTGCTCGCCGGCTTCGGAGTCCTGCTCGGAGCCTGGTGGCTGTGCAGGTCCATTGCCGGACCAGCGGCCGGGCTGCTGGTCGCGCTGGTGCTCGCCGGCTTCCCCGAGCTGCAATTCCAATCATCGTTGTACTTGACCGATGTCCCCGCGACCGCAGTCCTCCTGTGGCTGGCGGCGGTCGTCTGGCGGCGGTGCGAGTCGGGTGCGGTGACGTGGCGATTGGCCGCAATCGCGGGCTCTGCCGCCGCGGCCGCCTTCTACCTGCGCTACGGCTCAGCGTTGCCGCTGATCCTGGTGCCAATCCCGGCGCTGCTGGTGTGGTGGCGCACCCTGATCGGCAACCGTGCGGTCGTCCTGGGCACGGCCGGCCTCGTTCTGCTCCTCCTGGTCCCGCATTTCATGGAATCCATCGTCAAGACCGGGACACCGTGGGGTGTTCTCATGCGGGCCTTCGAGGTCAGTGTCCCGCCGCACCTGGGGCAGCCAGAAGGTTCGGCCTCGATCTTCGGCATCGCGAGCCAGCTGATGTCGAGATTTACCTCCTGGCCAGCCGTCGCCCTTGCGATCGCCGGCGTTGGTGCTGGGTTCGCGATGACCGTCCTGGGCCCGCGCAGCGACCGCCTCTGGCGTGGGTACGCGTTCCTGTTGCTTCCGGCGATCGGCCAGGTTTTGGTCGGCGGGAGCACCTTCCACGCCGAGATGCGGTATTACCTGTTCCCGATCGCCCTCCTGCTCGCCGCCGGAAGCGTGTCGGCCGTCGCCGCCTGGCGTGCCGAGGCAACTCGCTGGCAGGGTCCCGTGGCCGTGTTGACCATCATCGGCGCGCTGCTTGTCGTGATGCGTGCCGGCGTGGCCAATGTCCAGACCCAGACAGCTGCGGCGCCCGGGGGACGGGTCGTCGTGCTCGCCGCGGAGGCCATTCGCGACGATGCCGGCGGGGACTGTTCGGTGTTGACGGACCTCGTTCCCCAGGTCACCTGGTATTCGGGCTGCGCCGCGTATCCGTTCGGCAATCCGCCGCGCGGCGGTCTCGGCGCCACGCTACCGGGAGGGGACCGCTACCTCCTCATCTTCGCGGGCAACACGGTCGATCAACCCTCCGGATCGACCCTGGCCGATTACCTGCAGGCGGTTGAACCCACCCCGGTCGCCACGATTCGAGGCCAAGGCGGTGAACCGATCGCCACGATCCACAGGTTTCCCTAGCCACTACCATCCAGCCCGATGCGCAACCTCCGCTTCGAGGACGCGGCCCTGGCTGGCTGGAATGCCCTCGCCGTGCCACTGCTCGCCGGCAGCGGGCTCAGCCAATTGATCCAGCTGGGCGACGAACCGCATCTGCTCGCCGGCATCGTCCAGCTGGTGGCGGTGATCGGCGCGATCGTGGCCATTGCCACGCGGCCGGCGAGCGGCGGGCCGTCGGCCCTGCCCGGCCCAAGCATCGGCATGCTGGAGGCGATCATCGGCCCCCTGGTCCTGGGCGTGGCCTTCGTCGCGGGCTCGGCCGCGGTCTACCTTGGGCTGTCGATCGACGAGCCGATCACCGGGATCGCCTTCCTGGCGATCGTCGCCGCCATGGCGTTCGGCGACCGCCTGCCGGTGATCGATGCCGGCCTGC
>DASQFY010000184.1:0-5966 GCA_035632895.1 Candidatus Dormiibacterota bacterium | reverse complement strand
GCCTTTGGCGTCTTGCGCAGCTTCAGGCCGAAGGCCAGGTTGTCGTAGACCGACATGTGGGGGTAGAGCGCGTAGCTCTGGAACACCATCGCGATGTCGCGATCCTTGGGGGCGACGTCGTTGACGACGCGCTCGCCGATGCGCAGCTGTCCCTCCGTGATCGACTCGAGCCCGGCGATGCAGCGCAGCGCCGTCGTCTTACCGCAGCCGGACGGGCCGACCAGGACGAGGAACTCGCCGTCTTTGACCTCCAGGCTCAAATCGTTGACGGCGACGACATCTGGACTGAACCGCTTGTAGACGTGATCGAAGGTCACGGTTGCCATTCAGCGCATTCCTCGTGCAAAGGTGCGACCCGTGTCGGCTGGGCCAATCACCGTTGGGGCTGTCATCATAGACCACGCCGCAAGGCCAATTACTACCCCCAAATTGCTTCTCATTAGGCCACACCAATGCAGCCTCGCCGCTCGATGCGGGATCGGCTCCTGGGGGCCACCCGTCCCGACCCGCTCCCGACGCTTTACGAACGGCATCCGAACGCAGCCGCCGCCGTGCGCCGCGCTCGCGGCCTGCAGGTCGTGCCCCTCGACCGGATCGTCGGAACGGTGCGGCAGCCGACCCAGAACACGTCGGATTTCCTGCCCCTTCCCGTCCTGCGCGGTCGCAACTGGGAGGCCCGCTGGCAGCGCATCTTGAAGGCCGTCGACAACCTGGCGATGCTGCCCGCGATCGACGTAGTGCAGGTCGGCGACGAGTACTACGTGGTCGACGGGCACAACCGCGTGGCAGCCGCGCTGCGAGTCGGAGCGGCTGCGATCGACGCGGATGTGACCGAGCTGGTGCTGCCCGGCTCCAAGTCCGTCGAGGCCGAGCACACGCCCGACGCGCACACGCTGCTCCTGGGCGCCGACGAGGTGCGGGAGGCGGTCGCCGGGCGGCAGTCCCGTACCGCGGAGCGTCGCTCTCGCGTGGATGAGCTGCGCCGCGAGGAGCTCGCCGGCGATGATCCCGGGGTCCAGGGCGAGGCCGGCGAGCCACCCGATCGGTGACCGACCGCCTGAGCCTCCCGTGGCCCAGCCCGCAGCCGTTCGCCGGTCGCGCGGGGCGGCCTATCCGGCTGCTTGCCGTCTCCGATGAAACCGATGCCTCCCTGGAATCCAGGCGCACGCGAGAAGGGCTGGGCCAGCTCGACCTGGTGATCGGCTGCGGCGACCTCGAACCGCCGTATCTCGCCTTCCTGGCCGATGCGTTCAGCGCGCCGCTCGCCTACGTGCGCGGCAACCACGACGTCGGCCGTGCCTGGGGAGCGGGCGAGCGGACGATGCTGCCCGAGCCACTCGTTGACGGGCGCCTGTATGCCGAGGCGGGTCTGCCATTGCTCGGCTTCTCTGGATCGCCGGAGTACGCGCCCCGCTACGGGCCCGGCGCCGAGCAGCAGGTCTCCGGGTTCGGCATGTGGCGGCGGGTGCTATCGGCCTGGCCCCGCACGGTCCGGCACGGACCGCTGCTGCTCCTCAGCCACGCCGCGCCGCGTGGCCTGAACGACGCTTCGGATCCGGCGCATCGCGGATTCACAGCCTTCCGCTGGCTCCTGGAGCGGCTCGCGCCTCCCCTCTGGCTGCACGGTCACACTTCACTGGTGCGCCGCGGGCTGGATGGCCGCTGCCGGCGCCACGGCCGGACGCTGCTGGTGAACGTCACCGGTGCGGTGCTCGTGGAGCTCCAACCGCCGGCGGGCGTGTAGACCGATGCCGATCGCGCGCTACGCCGTGGTCGCCGTCCTGGCCGTGCTGGGCCTGGTCGGGCTGATGCTGCTGGTGCGGCCGCTGATCTTCAGCCTCGCCCCGCCGCTCGATGACGCGAACTACCGGCTCATCGCCACATCCAGCGCCGACCAGGGGGTCCAGCTCGTCGAGATCGTGCTCAACCAGCCGCACGGCCTGCTGGGCGAGGTGATCGCCGGCGAGCACGCCGGCCTCACTGCGGCGGTCGCGCCGGTCCTCGGCACGGGCCGGTACACGGTCGTGAACGCCTGGAGCCCGACCAACGACTGCCCGATCGAGCTCGGGCCGGACCGGCTGGTCGACTGCGCGGGCGATGCCTGGACCTACGAGGGCTTCCCCATCGATCCGGCCGACCCGCTGCTGCAGCGCTTCGCGGCGACGGTCCGCACCGGCGCCGTGGTGGTCGACTTCACGCATCCAATCGACGAGGGCGCGTCGTAGGATACCCAGCATGCCCGAGGGCCTGGATCCGCTCGCCTGGATCGTCATCGGTTTCGTGGCCGGTGCCGTGGCCGGCTCGTTCGTGCCGAACCGCGAGCGCATGGGCTGCCTGGGCACGACCCTGCTGGGGATCGTCGGCGGGCTCTTGGGCGGCTGGCTGTGGACCTCTGTCCTGAACCAGGATCGGGCGGGCGGCTTCCTCGGCGCGCTGCTGATCGCGATCCTGGGGTCGGCGCTCGTCCTGGTGGTGATCCGCGCCCTCAGCCGAGACTGAGCCAGCCGGCGCCGCGTTCGTGGCGGCCTGATCGGTTGTTTGACGCTCCTGCGAGGGCCATGCGAGAATCCGGCCCTCCCCGAACGGTCCCGCGCCGGCTCGTGGTGGCCTTAGCTCAACCGGCAGAGCATCGGATTGTGGATCCGAAGGTTATGGGTTCGACCCCCATAGGCCACCCCACTTCGACTAGACCTCGGCCTCGTGGTACGGAACGTCGGCCACGATGGTGTTGGGCCGGAAGAAGAGTCGCAGCTTGAGACGCAGTGCGGTCTGGTTGTGGAGCAGGTTGTCCCACCAGTGGCGCGGCACGACCTCCGACAGAACGACCAGCAGCCGCCGATTCGGATCCTGGCGCTGAAGCGCGTCCAGGTACCGCAGGAGCGGTCCGATCAGGGCCCGATACGGAGACTCCACGATCACCAGCTCGGACGGCTCGGGCAGCTCCGCCCACCGGAGCCGGAGCTCCGCAGCCGCGGCAGGGTCATTGGTGATGTGGACCGCCAGCGGGTCGGACGAGATTGACCGCGCGAAGGCCAGTGCCTCGATCGAGGGCCGGTCCAGGCGGGCGATCGGGACAATCACCAGCGGAGCGACCCTGGACTGCAGGCGCGCGCCCGGATCTGCCACGCTGACGGCCCGCTCCATGCGCCGGTAATGCACGTGGATGCCCCACATCAGTGCGACCAGCAACGGGATCATGATCATCACCAGCCAGGCGCCTGCCAGGAATTTGCTGACCGCCACGATCAGCACGATCACGGCGGTGGTGGCGGCGCCGAGTCCGTTGATCGCCAGGCCTCGCCGCCAGCCGGCTTCCCGGCGGCTCCACCAGCGCCGCACCATGCCGGTCTGCGACAGGGTGAAGGCGACGAACACACCAAGTGTGTAGAGCGGGATCAGCGCGCTGACCGATGCACTAAAAGCGACCAGCAGCACGATCGCCACCGCTGCCAACGCCACGATTCCGGTCGAGAAGGCAAGCCTGTCCCCACGGAAGCCGAACTGCCGCGGCATGTAGCCATCACGCGCCAGGAAGGAGGAGAGGCGCGGAAAATCCGCAAAGCTCGTGTTGGCGGCGAGCGTAAGCAGCAGCGCGGTTGAGACCTGCACCAGGACGAGGAACCAGCCGTCGCCGGTGAGGTGGCGCGCCAGGATGCTGAGCACGGTCTGCTGTTCTGATGGGTCGGGCAGGATGCCGAGGAGGCTGACCAGGAAGCTGATGCCCAGGAAGAGGATGGCAAACAGGATCGCCGCCCAGGTAAGGGTGGTGCGCGCATTTCGCCACTCCGGGGGCTTGAAGGCTGGGACGCCGTCCGAGATGGCCTCGACTCCGGTGAGCGCCACCGCGCCGGATGAAAAGGCGCGCAGTACCAGCAGCAGCCCAAGCGCCCCGACGCCGCCACTCGTCTCGGCCGCCAGCCAATCTGGTGGCGGCGTGTAGGGCGGAATGAAGCCGGCGATCGCCCCCACAAGCCCGAAGCCGATCATCCCCAGGATCACGATGAGGTAGAGGTAGGTGGGCGCCATGAAGATGCTGCCGGACTCTCTCACGCCGCGCAGGTTGCCCAGCGTCAACAGCACCACGATGGCGACCGCCATGGGCACGCGCTCCGGGTAGAGGCCCGGCACGATGGACGTGATGGCGGCCACTCCCGCCGACACGCTGACCGCCACTGTCAACGTGTAGTCGATGAGCAACGCCCCCGCCGCGACCAGTCCCACCGGCGCCCCGAGGTTGTCCGATGCCACGATGTAGCTCGACGCGCCGTTCGGATAGGCGCGGATCGTCTGGCGGTACGAGGTCGCCACGATCGCCAGCACCACCACGATCACGAACGTCAGTGGCATCACCAGGCTGAAGGCGCCGATGCCGGCCACCACCAGCACCCGCATCATCTCCTCGGTGGCATAGGCCGATGAGCTGATGTTGTCGCTGCTGAACACGGCCAGGGCCTTTACCTTGGTGAGGCGCTCGTGCTCTTCGCGCTCGCTGGAGATCGGCCGGCCGATCAGGAAGCCGCGCACGCGGGCCAGCACCCGCGAGAATCCGGGTGCTCCGACCAGGGTCTCGCTGGTCGCCACCAGGTGGCCGTTGGCACCCTGCTCGAACTCCGCATCGAATGGCCTGACGATGCGGACGTATGCGTCTCCGGGTCGCCTCCCCGTTCTTCGCTCGCGGACTTCCAGGTGCGGGTCGATCCGGTTGGACCGCGGATCAGACTCCGACAAGTCAGCTCTCCAATGGAGGCCGGCGGAAGAGGACCTCGAACCGTCCCGCCTCAAGGCGAACCTGCACCGCGAGCCCGTACTCGGTGGCCAGTCGCTGCGCGATTGCCAGGACGGGGAGCGTCCCCTCGTCCGGCTCGGGCAGCCGCCCCGAGAGGCTGACGTTGCTGATCCCCGAGCCGGCAGCGCCGAGCAGCTCGCACGCGGCGCGCAGCGAACTGGTGGTGTGCGCCGCCGCGCCGCCGTCGATGAGTGAAAGCATGGAGTCAATGCTGGCGGCCACGCGCTCAACGGCGTGTCAACGACTGGCCCGTTTCGCCTCAACATGGGCTCAACATGTTCGGCGGCCGCGGCGCCGCGAGCATCGGCCCTCAGCCGGTCTCCAGCTCCAGCAGCCGATAGCCGACCCCGGCTTCGGTGCGCAGGTAGCGCGGGTTGGCGGGATCGCGCTCCAGCTTCTTGCGCAGCCTGGCCATGTACACGTGCAGGTAGTGGTCCTCGGACCCGTACTCGGGGCCCCACACCCGCTGCAGCAACGCGCGGTCGGTCAGGACGCGCCCGGCCTCGGCGATCAACGCCCCCAGCAGCGCGTATTCGGTGGGCGTCAGGTGCACGGGCCGGCCGCCCACCGTCACCGCACGATGCTCAAGGTCGACCTCCAGCTCGGCACTGCGGAAGATCGGGTCCGGGCCGCTGCCAGACCGCGCCGCGTGCCGTAGGGCAACGCGAATGCGCGCGAGGAGCTCGTCGACGCCAAACGGCTTCGTCAGATAGTCATCAGCTCCGAGCTCGAGCGCTCGAACCTTGTCCTGCTCGGCACCGCGTACGGAAAGGACGATGATGGGGATGCTGCTCCGGGAGCGCAGGCGTTGGATGACCTCGAATCCCTCGACATCCGGAAGCACGAGGTCGAGCAGCACCAGGTCCGGATGGAAGCGCGTCTCGAGCTCCAGTCCGCCCTCCGCCGAGTCGATCCCGCGCACGTCGAACCCGTGGCCGGTCAGGTTCCGCTCAACCGCAAGGCGGATGGCCGGCTCGTCCTCGATCACCAGGATGCGCGCCCCGGTTCCGGCTCGTCCGGGTTGGCTCATTGCGCGGTCCCGTTGCCGGGGATGTCGAAGGTGAAGCTGGCGCCGCCTCCGGGTCGGTTCTCGGCCCAGATGCGGCCCCGGTGCGCCGCCACCAACCCGCGTGCCACGGCGAGCCCGAGGCCCGATCCGCTCTGCGGCCGCGCTCCGCTG
>DASQFY010000183.1:0-2130 GCA_035632895.1 Candidatus Dormiibacterota bacterium | reverse complement strand
CCCGACGGCAGCGGGCAGCGGCAGCTCTCCGCGGAGCTTTCGCCGGTGACGAGCTACGCCGTGGCGCCTGATGGTCGCTCCTACGTGGTCGGCGACGGTGCGGTGCTCGTCCAGCAGCGCGCGGACGGCGGTGAACGCCGGCTCTTGACCGAGTCAGGCACGCTCGAGTTCGACCCGACCTTCGCGCCCGATGGCACACAGCTCGCCTTCGGGCGGGCCGATGCCGAAACCGGTGCGGGGCTCGGCCTGTGGACGCGCCCGCCGAGCGGCGGCAACGCGACGCGCCTCCGGCTGCCTGACGAGCTGCGCCTCGGGGCCACGCCCACTCCTTTGCCGTCGCCCAGCGATGGGGGAGTGCCGCCAATCCTCCGCGCCCCGCGCTACTCGCCGGATGGCGCGGCGCTTGCCTACGTCGACGTCTCGGGGCGGGTCGGGGTGCTGGAGCTGCCGGGAGGCCGGCTGACGACCGCCCCCTTCGCGGCCGTCTCGCCACCGGCCTGGCTGGCCGACTCGACGGCGATCCTGCTGAGCGGCCCGCCATCGGGCGCGATCGACGCGCCGGAGCCCGGAGCGCCACTTCCGCCACTCGACCCGGCGACGGTCGGCCTGTCCGACGACGAGCTCGGCTCGCTCGCCCTCGCTCAGCTCGATCGCGGGGCGGCAACCGTCCTTCAGCTTGCGCGCTCCGGCGGCGCGTCCCGCCCGGCGACGAGCAGCGACGGCCGCTACCTGTACGTCGTCATCGAGCCGGGCACGTCGGAGGCCGGCGGCGTCCTGCGCCTGACCACCCGTGGCGGCGGGGTCAGCTTCCCGATCCTGCGCGATGGGGGACCACCCGTCTCGGCGGCAGCCTTCGGACCGGAGTCGCAGACCATCGTGGCGGCGCGCGTCGCCGACGGCATCTGGCTGGTCGACGCGGCCACCGGGCTCGGTGAGCAGCTGGCCGACGACGGCTGGCAGCCCCGCTGGCTTCCATAGCGGCAGCTGCGCGTGGTTGACCCGTCCGTTGGCCGCGGGCTACCATACGGCCCGCTTCGCTGGCGGGTGCCCTGCTGCGCAATCCCGCTGGCGATTTCCGTGTATCAGACCGATCCGCCCGCTGTCCAGCGCGACCCTGGCCGCGCGCGCCCAGGAGAGCGCCAACCCCATTCGGAGGATTCATGGAGCTCCAGCCCATCACCTGGGTGATCCCAATCGCCGGCCTGGTCGCGGTCGCCTTCGCCCTCTACCTCGCGCGTGACGTCCTCCGGCGCGACACCGGGACCGAGGCAATGCAGGAGATCGCCGGCACGATCTTCGAGGGCGCTGTTGCCTTCATCCGGCGCCAGTATCTGACCATTGGCCTGCTGGCGATCGGTGGGGCGGTGGTGATCGGCGTAGTGATCACCGTGGTCGAGGGGCAGAGCGTGGCGGATACGCCGATCTTCGGCTTCGACCTGGGCTGGCGCACCGCCGTCGCCTTCCTCGTCGGCGCGGCCTGCTCGATGGCGTCGGGCATCATCGGCATGTACATCAGCGTGAAGGCGAACGTGCGGACCGCGGCTGCGGCCCAGCACAGCCTGGTCGCTGCGGTGCAGGTGGCGATGCGCGGCGGGGCAGTGTCAGGCTTCCTGGTGGTCGCCCTCTCGCTGCTGGGCGTGTACGGCATCTTCGCCGCCTTCGGCGGCTTCGGTGAGGAGACCCTGCGCTACGCGCCGTTCCTGATCGTCGGCTTCGGCTTCGGCGCCAGCTTCGTGGCGCTCTTCGCGCAGCTCGGCGGCGGGATCTACACCAAGGCGGCCGACGTCGGCTCCGACCTGGTCGGCAAGATCGAGGCGGGCATTCCCGAGGACGACCCGCGTAACGCCGCGGTGGTGGCCGACCTGGTGGGCGACAACGTTGGCGACTGCGCCGGCCGTGGCGCTGACCTGTTCGAATCGACCGCCGCCGAGAACATCGGCGCCATGATCCTGGGCGTCGCGGTCTACAACATCGCCTTCGCGGCGGGCTGGCCGAACCCCGAGGCGTGGATCTTCTTCCCGCTCGTCGTTCGAGCCTTCGGCCTGCTGGCCACGATCGTGGCGATCTTCTTCGTCCGCGGTCGCGAGGACGAGAACCCGATGAACATGCTCAACCGCGGGTACTGGGTCA
>DASQFY010000182.1:0-10069 GCA_035632895.1 Candidatus Dormiibacterota bacterium | reverse complement strand
GAGGGATCGTCCTCGCCCGGAGCGCCCGTGATGATCGAAACCCGGAACCCCGACAGCCAGGCGCAGCGAGAAGCGCGGCTCCTTGCCGATCTGCGATCTCGGCGGCCATCCGCGCTGGCCACGATCATCGCCCACTTCGGCAGCGAGATGACCGGCATCGCCTACCTGGTGCTGCAGCATCAGGACGGCGCTGCCGACGCCGTGGCGGGCGCAATCGCCGAGGTGTGGCGGCACGCGGACGATCCGGACACCGCTCCAGGCATCGAACGCCTGCGTGTCGCGCTGCTGGGAGCGACGGCGCGCCACGCATTGCTTGGCCACAGCACCTCGCGACTGGTCGATCCGACCACCGACGGCGCGCTGGGTGACCTCGTGACCGGCCTGTCGCCGCTGGCCCGCGCTGCATTTGGACTTCGAGTCGTGGCCAGCCTTGACGATGACACCATCGCCGTCGTGCTCGAGCGTCCGGCGCGGAGAGTACGGCGCGTCCTGGAGCCGGTCGTCGGCGGTGCGACCCGGTCCACGACGATCGTGAGGCGCCTGACGACCCTGCCCGTGACGGTCGACCCCGAACGTGTGCGGGCCGCCATGGCGAGGCCGACCGATGCGCCTGGCTCGCGGCGATGGTGGGTCGCCGCGGCCTCCGCGCTCGCGCTCGGACTCGTGCTGCTTCGCCTCGCCGCCACCGCGGACGAGCAGCCGACGGCCGGCAACTCTGGGCCACCGGCACGGAGCGACTTCGGTGCCATGAGCCATCCGCCCACGAACACGCTCGGGACCGATAGTCTCTGGTCGCGGTTCTGGCCAGGCGGGGTGGCGGTGCCTGCCTTTACCCTCGCCGATTGCGACATCGAGCCCGTCGGCTCGCCGATTGCCTTCGCGGGCTGGGTCACCGTCGAGCAGATCCGCGCCACGGGCGTAGCGCCCGCCGGACGGTCCGTCTATGCAATCGTGACCCGCGGCGAGGCCGAGTGGATCGGATATCGGTACACCCACGATCGGCCCATCTTTCCGCGGCCGGTTGGTCGGATGGGGTGCGTGTTCGACCCCGGATCCGAGCGCCACGTCGCCATCGGGGTGGCCCAGGACTGGGAGCCGCCGGCCCTCGCCGACGGCTGCCCCGCGTCGCCGATGAGCTCGTTCGCCGGCTACCGCGAGCTGGGTGGGCCCGGCGCATTCGTGTTGATGGATATCGGGCGCACCTGGCGGGCCGAGGATCCGGGGCTGTCCTTCCTGGTTCGCGTCGCCCCGACACCGCCTGCCGGCGCCCGCATCGAAGCCTGGCTGCAGCCGGTCGGCGATGGATCAGGCATCGCCACGACCATCGGGGGCCCACCGGCGGACGAAGGGGGTTCCGTCGTGGATTACATCCGGGTGGGGGGCGTGGAGGTCCCCGAGCCGGGATGCTGGACCATGAACGTCGCCGTGGACGGCACGGTGGTCGGCTCCGCCGTCCTCCCGATCTGGGCTCGAACGGCGCCCGCCTCCTGAGCACGGCTCCTCCGGGTTTGTGCAGACTGCACAACGGTTGGTTGCCCCATCGTCACCCTACGGCGTGGCGCGATGGACGCATCGGTCCATAGGCTGGCTGCACAAACGGCCGAGAACTGGAGGGACCGCGACCGATTGATGGGTGAGATCAACACCGGCGACACCGCCTGGGTGCTCATCTCCACCGCGCTGGTGATGCTGATGACGCCGGGTCTGGCCCTCTTCTACGGAGGCCTGGTACGACGCAAGAACGTGCTGAGCACCATCATGCACAGCTTCTTCATCCTTGCCCTGGTGAGCGTCACCTGGGTGCTGTGGGGCTACACCCTCGCCTTTGGGCCGGACACGGGGATGGGCTTGGTGGGCGGCTTCGAGTGGCTCGGGCTGGACGGCGTGACTGGCGCCCCCTCGGAGACGTACGCAACCACCGTCCCGCACCTGGCCTTCATGGCCTTCCAGATGATGTTCGCAATCATCACCCCCGCCCTGATCACGGGCGCCTTCGCCGAGCGCAAGCGCTTCAAGGCCTTCGTTCTGTTCAGCGTGGCCTGGTCGACGCTCGTCTACGCGCCGGTCGCCCACTGGGTCTGGTCGCCCGATGGCTGGCTGGCGGGCCTCGGGGTACTGGACTTCGCCGGCGGCACGGTCGTGCACCTGTCCAGCGGCGTGGCGGCACTGGTCGCCGCGCTGATGGTTGGCCGGAGACTCGGGCTGGTGGAGCCTGCCACGGAGCCGCATGACGTCCCGATGACCGTGCTGGGCGCCGGACTGCTCTGGTTCGGCTGGTTCGGGTTCAATGCCGGCAGCGCGCTGGGGGCGAACGGCGTGGCCGCCGTCGCGCTGGTCACCACCAACACCGCGGCCGCCATGGCGGCGCTGACCTGGGTGACACTGAGCTGGCTGCACCGCGGCACACCGTCCGTGCTGGGCGCGGCCATCGGCGCCGTGGCCGGCCTGGTGGCGATCACCCCGGCGGCCGGCTTCGTCACGCCGGCCGCATCGATCCTGATCGGCTTCGGGGTGGGAGTGGTCTGCTACGGGGCCTCGCTGCTCCGGCTGCGCTCGAGGATCGACGACGCCCTCGACGTATTCGCCGTCCATGGGGTGGGCGGGGCTTTCGGGGCGCTGGCAACCGGCGTCTTCGCCACCGTGGCGGTCAACGAGGCCGGGCGCGACGGGCTGCTGGCCGGCAACCTGGGGCAGCTCTGGGTCCAGGCGTTGGGGGTGGGGGTCGTGGGGATCTACTCCGCAGCCATGACCGCTGGGATCCTGCTGGTCATCAACCTCGTGATCCGGATCCGGGTCGCCGGCGACGCGGAGGAGGAAGGTCTCGACATGGCGCAGCACGGCGAGGTCGCGTACCAGGCGTAGTCACCGTCAAGCTATTTGGAGGGTTGAACCGATGATCACCGCAGCACTGATCGCCTTCGCCGCACTCGCGGCAGCCTGGCTGCTGGCGCCGACCGAGCGACGCGCCTAGCGCCGATTCGGACCGCCTCGCACCGCGGTCGTTGAGGTTCGACTACACCGCTCTACCCACCATCGCACCGGTGGTGCCTGGTCGCACCACGAACACGGGCCAGCCGGGCTGCTGGCGCCCCGCCGCAAGGTACCTGGCAAGGTTGCATTCGTAGCCTGCGCCCCATGTTCCTCGCCCGTCGCTCGTCGCGTCACATCCGGTTCAGCCGCGGTCCCGGCCGGACGATTGGGTCATGGCGGTCCCAGCCCATCGGTCCCTACGCTGTCGCCTCCATTCCTTCTGAGCGAGGGGACCGTGGTATGAGCTTCTGGCGCGCCCGGCGCCACGCCAGCGCGCGCGGCCAGGCCGTGGTCGAGTTCGGGCTGGTCCTGCCGCTCTTCCTGTTGCTTCTGATCGCCATCATCGAGTTCGCCTTCGCCTTCAGCACTCTGAACTCGCTGAACTTCGTCGCGCGCGATGTGGCGCTTGTGACGGCCGAGGGCGGCAACAGGCTCGGTACCGACTGCACCGCCTTGATCGTGCTCGAGCGCGAGTTCGGGGCTACCTCCGACCGGGCCGGCATCGCGACGGTCGAGATCTATTGGTCGGACCAGAACGGCAACGTGCTTGGCAGCCAGGTCAACCGCTTCAACCGGTCCGGTTCGTTGATCTGCTCCGATCTCGATGGCGTCTCCCGCACGTTGCCGTATACGGCTGCCGGGGCAACGTACCCCGAGGCCATTCGTTGCAACGTGCTGGCCGGTTGCGGCGGATCCCACACCGTGCTCGACACGATCGGCGTGAAGGTCACCTATGCCTACTCCTGGAAGACGCCGCTCTCGGTCATGCTCGGCTTCCTGGGCCCGGCCACCTTCACCGCCACTCAGCAGATGCGCATGGAGCCGGTGCTGTGAGATCGCCTTCTTGGCGCCGACCCCGATTCACGCCGCGCGCGGAGCGTGGTCAGAGCATGGTCGAACTGGCGATCATCCTCCCCTTCCTGCTGTTCCTGATTCTGGGTGCCATCGAGTTCGGCTTCATCTTCACCAACAACCTCACGATGGAGTACGCCACCCGCGAGGGCGCGCGCGTCGGTGCCGCGTTGGCCAACGGCGGCGGACCGCTCGGCTGTGGCGGCGGCCAGTCGCCGCAGCGGGCGACGGTGGACCCGCGCATCATCGCCGCCGTAGAGCGCGTGCTCGAGAGCTCCGGCTCGCCGATCGATCCATCGCAGGTGCTCGAGATCCGGATCTATAAGACGACCGCGACCGGCGCCGAGTCGGGCAGCCAGGTCAACGTCTGGCGCTACACGCCCGGCGTCGGGCCGAGTGTCGATGGGCAGCCGCTCGACTTCTCGCCGATCTCGGTGGGCTGGCAGGTCTGCAACCGGGTGAACACCCAGCCCGCCGACTCGGTCGGCGTGGGGCTCCGCTACACGTACAACCTCCAGACGCCGTTCCTGGCCTTGTCCGGGATGAACAGCCTGACTATGTACGACCGAACCGTAATGGCCCTCAACCCCTCAGGACAGTGAGACCTCCCATGAACCAATCCACCCTGGCCGAGCCTGAGCCCCGGACCACAAGCCGATCGCGTGCCTCGCGGCGCGGCCAGG
This sequence comes from Candidatus Dormiibacterota bacterium, assembly GCA_035632895.1. Classification (GTDB taxonomy): domain Bacteria; phylum Chloroflexota; class Limnocylindria; order QHBO01; family QHBO01; genus DASQFY01. Next base: position 5,504 of record DASQFY010000182.1, on the reverse strand, counting down.
TGCTTGTGATCACGGGTGGCGTGCTCGTCCCGCTGATCGCGCTCGTCGGCCTGGTCATCGATCTGGGTTGGTACCAGAGCAACGTGCTGCGCGTGCAGCGTGCCGCTGACGCGGCCGCGCTGGCCGGGGTCGTCTTCCTGCCCAGCCAGACGGGCTCGGCCTACTCCATCGCACGGGCCGAGGCGGTGAAGAACGGGTACACCGATGGCGCCGGCGTCACCGTCGTCACGCCGCTGCAGGATGCCGGCAACCCGCGGCGCCTGAACGTGACCATCTCGACCGAGATCGATACCTTCTTCGCACGCATTGTTGGATTCAACACCATGCCGGTCGTGCGGACCTCGAGCGCCGAGTTTGTCCTTCCGGTGCCGATGGGCAGCCCTCTCAACTACTACGGCATCGGCTGCATGGACATGACCGCCGCGGGCAGTGATCCGCTGTGCATCACGTCCGGCAACTCCAACTCGTCCAGCGGCGTGCCGAACGCAACCACCGGCAGCACCGCCATCGGCCGAACCGCCCCGAGTCAGCTCAACAGCCACGGGTTCTGGGGCGCCGCCTTCACGAAGGGGGGCGACAGCCGCAACGGCGACGCCTACCTGCCCTTCCGGGTGAGCGGCCCCACCGTCAACAACAGCGAGTACGACGCATCCGGCTACGGCTACACGGTCGAGGTCCCGGCCGGTGGCGGGGGCCGCGTCTACCTCTTTGACGCTGGCTTCTGCGGCATGCCGGTCAATGGGTCGGGACGCGCGGGAACCGGCGACGAGTGGACCGGCAATATGGGCGGCACCAATCCGCAGCCGGTGTACACGTACTTCAACCTTTTCAACCAGAACGGCACGCCATTCCTCCTGACCGATGACACGCTGGTCTGGGGTTCGGGGGCGCGGTTCGAGAACATGAAGCAGTCCGACAAGAGTGGCCTGCTGGGCAGCGGCAGCCCGCAGTTCAGCGGCGACGCCAGCGTCACCCGCTGCGACCGGACGACCGACGCCAACTACCAGTATCACCTGAAGTGGTGGCAGATCCCGGTCACGCTGCCGACCGGCAACTATCGGCTGCAGGTCACGACCACCAAGATGCAGACCGCCTCAGGCGGCGGAACGATCGTGCTCGACCCGAACGTGAATACCAATGTCGGGGCCGCGAACCGATTCGGCCTGGAGGTGACGAGCACCGCCGGCAACCCGCGCGTCTACGGAAGCAGCCGAATGGCCGCCTACGCCAACGTGCAGACCGGTCGCCAGACCTTCTACCTCGCGCAGATCGACCGCGCTTCGGGCGCCGGCAAGACCGTCGAGATCAGCCTCTACGACCCTGGCGACGTGGGCGGCGGTGCGTGGCTGGAGATCCTCAACCCGGATGGGAGCGTCTACAACGCGGCGACCTTCTCGTTCACCAGCATCTCGAAGCAGGGCATCGTCGGTGAGGCGGGGACGAACGCGCGCTGCATCCAGACCAACCACGGCACTTCAATCCCGCCCGCCCTGCCAGCGTACTGCCCAATGAGCACGAACGGGAGCGGCAGCCACTTCGATGCCTACTGGCTGAAGATCGTGATCCCGCTGCCAGCGACGTATGGCTCCGGCGGGCTGACCCCAACGGGCGAGCCCCAGCCGGGGTGGTGGAAGATCCGCTACACCGTCGCAGGCGGGAACGACACCACCACCTGGGCGGTGACCATCCGCGGCAACCCGGTCCACCTGGTCCCGAACTGACCCTCTTCGCCGAGGCTGCCTAGCTTCCCGTCGTCACAGCGTGGCCGGCACGGTCGAAGAGCGAGCCCGGCTGCCAGCTCACCTCGTGGTGACGCCGATGCAGGACGTGGAGGACTTCGCGCTCCAGGGCGCGCATCGCCTCCTCCTCATCGATGTCGGCATGGTCGTGGCCGAGCAGGTGCAGCGTCCCGTGGATGGCGAGCAGCGTCAGCTCCTCGGCGACGCTCCAGCGTCCCTCCGCCGCCTGTCGCACCGCCTGGTCGACGTCGATGACGACGTCACCGAGCAGCATCGTCCCCGGCGGCAGGAAGCCGTCGTCATCGGCCAGGTGGGAGTGGCCGCCGTCGACTGACCACTCGTGCAGGGGGAAGGCGAGGACATCGGTCGGGCCGCGCTCGCGCATGTATTCGAAGTTGAGGCGTGTCATCTCGGCGTCGCTGGTCAGGGTCAGCTCGACTTCGACGTCGCCGCCGCCCATCGCGGCCCTCGCCGTCTCCCGCACCGCTGACTCGAGCACGGCGCGGAACTGCGCGGCATCGAGCGGTTCCACCGCTGATTCGAGCCGGTCGTGACCGATCTTGTCGTGGATGGTGACGGAGGCCGTCATGGTCGGACCATCGTAGGCGACCGACCGCGGCGGCTCAAGACTCAAGCGCGGCGCTGTGGCTGCTCGAGCGGCACGACGTTGTCGGGGTACTTGATGCGGCTGTGGTACATGCCCAGCAGCTGCTGGACGAAGGCGTCCTTGATCTGGGTGATGTTCTTGAGGGTCAGCTCCGCGTCGTCGAGCTGGCCGTCCTCGACCCGCGCATCGACGATGCGGTCGACCATGGCACGGATGCTGGCCTCGTCCTTGTCATCCAGCGACCGGACCGATGCCTCAACCCCATCGGACAGCATTAGGATCGCGGCTTCGCGGCTCTGCGGCTTCGGGCCCGGGTAGCGGTAGAGGTCCTTCTTGACCGCCTCCTCGTCCCCGCCCGCCTCGCGCAGCGCCTTGCCGTGGAAGTAGCTCATCACGCTCGTGCCGTGGTGCTGGGGGATGAAGCCGATGATCTGCACCGGCAGCCCGTACTCGTAGGCGAGATCGATCCCGTCGCGGATGTGGCTGCCGATGATTCGGGCGCTCACCTCGGCGGTCAGGTCGTCGTGGATGTTGCGCGAGCCGGCCTGGTTCTCGATGAAGGCCAGCGGGTTCTTCATCTTGCCGATATCGTGGTAGTAGGCCCCCACGCGCACGAGCAGCGGATCGGCGCCGATCGTTTCGGCCGCCCGCTCCGCCAGGTTGCCGACCATCACGCTGTGGTGGTAGGTCCCCGGCGTCTCGAGCAGCAGCCGGCGCAGCAGGCGCGACGATGGGTTCGCCAGCTCCAGCAGCTGGAAGACCGTCATGATCCCGAACAGGTTGCCGATGACGGCGAACGAGCCGACCGCCAGCACCACCGCCAGGCCCGCATTCACGGTGCCGGCGGCGATCCCCTGCAGCACGGCGGTCAGGTCGCGCTGCGCGAGCAGGCTGAACGCGGTGAGCACGATGACGTTCGTGATGGCCAGCATCACGCCCGCGCGCACGAAGGCGTTCAGGCGCTCGGCACGCACGATGGCGGTGAGGGCGACCAGTCCGCCGGCGAGCGTGTAGACCGCGGGGCCCAGCGCCTGGCCGTTCATCACGCCGGCGAGCACCGCCAGCGCCACGGCCATGGCGGCCCCGGCGGCTCCGTCGAGCAGGATGGTGGTCAGCAGCACCGTGGCCGCGGTCGGCACCACGAAGGTCCACAGGGTCCGGTCGGCGGCAATGCGGATCGCGATCGCTGTGCCCACCAGTGCCACGATGAAGAGCAGCAGCGAGCGGTTGCGGAACCAGATCTGCGGCTCGAAGCGCCACAGGAACCCGACCAGCAGCGAGGCCACCAGGATCGAGACCAGCGCGTTGCCGGCCAGCTCGGACGCTTCGAGTCGCGGGCGGGTGAGCCCCAGCTGGCGTAGCGTTTCAAGGTCGACGGTGGTGATCGGCTGGCCAGCGCTGACGATCGTCTGCCCCTGCCGCACGGTCACGACGATCGGCTCGACTGCGTCGCTCGCGGCCTGCCGGGCGGCCTGGGTCTCGTCCTCGGAGAAGACGACGTTGGGCGCGAGATGGGCCGCGGCCAGGTCGCCCGCCAACTCCCGATCCTCCTGCGCAAGGTCGTTCGTGATGTTGGTGCGCACCGCCTGTCGTGCGTCCGGGAGACGGTTTTCACGGATCTCCTCGGAGAGAGTCGCCTCCAGCACCGTGCGGCCGGCCTCCGCGATCCGCTCCCAGCGGAACATCATCATCGGCGCCAGCTGGGTGACCTGGGCTTCGCTCAGCTCCGGCGCTACTCGATTCAATTCAGCCGGCACCCCCTCAGGGGCCAGAGTCTCCGCGTCGCGCCGCTCGAGCACGCCGATGATGGCGCGGACCACCGCGTCGTAGGCGCGCAGCTGCCGCTCCTGGATGTCGGCCCACGGGGCAATCTGCACGTAGATGTCCGGCTCGGCGGCCGCGGCCTCATCCCGCGCAGCGTCGGTCTGCGAGTCGGAGATGAAGCTGAGGTCCTGGTCGGCCGAGATGTCGGCCTGCGCGACGTCGCCGGCCTCCAGGCTGACCCCGCCGGTGGCGATGCTCACCGTCATGATTGCGAACAGGGCCGTTGCCAGCAGCGCGCCGACCATCACGGCGCGGGCGAGCGCGCCACGGCCCGGGCCGCCCTCGGTCTCCATCAGCGTTCGTGGGATGAACATCTGTCTCAGCCGCCCAGCTGCTGGCGGACCAGGTCGGAGACCGCCTTGCCGTCGGCACGGCCCTTCGTCTGCGGCACGACCCGACCCATGACTCGGCCCAGGTCCGCCGGCGACGAGGCCCCTGTCTCCGCGATCGCGTCACGCACGATCCGCTCGAGCTCATCGGTTGACAGCCGCTCGGGCAGGAACTCGGCAAGGATGGCCGCCTCGGCCTCCTCGGCGGCGGCCATCGCCTCGCGGCCGCCGGCACGGAACTGTTCGATGCTCTCGCGGCGCTGCTTGACCTGCCGGCTCAGAACCTCGACGGTGTCGTCATCGGTCAGGGGCCGTCCCAGCTCGATCTGCTTGTTGTGGGCGGCCGCCATCGCCATCCGCAGCGTCGACGTGCGCCGCTCGTCGCGGGCGCGCATCGCGTCGCGCATGGCGGACTCGATTCGAGCCCGGAGGGTCATCGGCTGAGGTTTGCGGGTGCCATCGGTCTCGTCATCGGTCTCATGAAACCGTCCGACCGTGGCCCGCAATTGAGGGAGCGTCTGGCGACTATGCGCGGGAAGTTGCCTTGCGCTTCTTGGCTTCCTTGCGCTTCCGCTTCACGCTGGGCTTCTCGTAGTGCTCGCGGCGTCGTGCTTCAGCCAGGATCCCCGATTGCTGGATCTTCTTGTTGAAGCGGCGCAGCGCGCTCTCGAACGTCTCGTTCTCGCCCACGCGGACCTCTGCCAAACGTCTCGCCTCCTCTCTGCTGTCAACTCGCGTTGGACCGCTGGGCGTCTCGCGACGCCTCGCCGTTCCGGCGCGGAAGCCTGCGGAGTCTATCAGTGAGCGTGGGGAGGGTCAATCGAGGCAGAGGGTATAGTGCGCCGCAGAAGGCAGCCGCCTGCGGTGCGCAGAGCGCCAATGCGAGGACAGGATCGACATGGACATTCAGCTCGCGGACCAGCACATCTTCCGCCTGGACGACCGCCTGACCCCGGAAGAGATCCGACAGCGGGCCATGGACCGCCGCACCGGGGCGTTCGGGGG
>DASQFY010000181.1:0-7200 GCA_035632895.1 Candidatus Dormiibacterota bacterium | reverse complement strand
CGCTCGGCCGGCGACCGCGCCAGCCCGGTCCGGCAGCTCGAGGACCGCGCTCGCTCGTCGTCTCGATACCAGACCAGGTGGACGCGGTCGTCCGAGATCGCCGCCAGACGGGCGCGTGAGTAGCCGTCGTCCGGATGCAGCCACGCATCGCCCGCCGGTAGGCCGTGGCCGGGGATCAGCTGGAAGCCGACCTGCCGTGCGCCGCAGTTGATGACCACCGTCCAGGCCCCTTCCCACGACGGCCGGACCCGCGTGATCCGCCAGCCGGGGAAGCGCTCCCCGACCTGGGCCATCACCTGGGCGCGCGCGGCGTTCGGCGCGGTCGGGATGGGGGCCCACAGCGCCACGGCAAAGATGCCGCCCAGGAGCAGCGGGGCGAGGTGCCACCAGCGGGAACGTCTGCTCACGATTCGTCGTCTCCGCGCATCGTGCGAGGGCGCTGTCAGGACCGGAGGATAGAGCAGGATCTATGCCGACGCTCTGCTAGACTCGGCGACGGCCGCCGATCGGCGGCCACTGAATCCGTGGCCCGTTGGCGAGGACGGATGAACTACGAGCTGTACATGGCCGAGGCGATCGCCGAGGCCCGTCGCGGTGGCGAAGAGGGGGAGTGGCCGGTCGGCGCGGTCGCCGTGCTGGATGACGCCATGATCGCCCGCGACCACGATCGCATGCTGCTGCAGCGGGACCCGACCGCGCACGCGGTGCTGCTGACTCTCCAGGCGACCGCTCGCAAGATCGACTCGCGGCGGCTGTCGGAGATCACCATCTTCACCACCCTCGAGCCCTGCGCCATGTGCGTCGGCGCACTGGTCGAGGCCCAGGTTGGCGGCCTGGTCTACGCCATCCCGGACGAGCGGCGGGGTGCCGCCGGCAGCGTGGTGCAGCTGGCGCGCGATGCGGCGCTGCCGCATCAGCTGTCGGTCATCTCCGGGGTGCGCGAAGCCGAGGCGCGACGCCTCGAATTCGAGGCTCCCGCCCCCGCCTGACACGCTCGAGCGCCCCGATTGGCCGCAACCGATATCGGTCCATCCCTCTGCTAGACTCGGCCGCGGAGAGGTGTCCGAGTGGTTTAAGGTGCCGCTCTCGAAAAGCGGTGTGCGATGAGCACCGTGGGTTCGAATCCCACCCTCTCCGCCACCTGAGCCAGACCCCTCCCACCCGAAGAGTGCCGCGTCCGCGGAGAGGTCGCCTAGAGGCCTATGGCGCCGCATTGGAAATGCGGTTCGGGGCAACCCGTCGGGGGTTCGAATCCCCCCCTCTCCGCCATCGACTCATCGCGCGATTGACCAGTGGCCCGCGGCGCTCTAGTATCGCCGCCGGCCGTGCTAGGTGGGGAACTAGCGGTGCCCTGCACCCGCAATCCGCTACAGCGGGACTGAATCCCCGGTCGAGGCCGACGAGCCTCCGCCTCCCACGAGATCGACCGACGTTGAAAGTCGGGTCCCACGCAGCGAAGGTCCGCGAACCCCGTCAGGTCCGGAAGGAAGCAGCGGTAAGCGAACGCCTTCGGGTGCCGTGGGGCGACCTGGCTGGAGCCGGACGATCATCGCGTGTGTGAGGGCTCTCGTTCGACGCCGGGTGCACGGCCGATTCATCGCCTCCCGGCAACCGGGCCGCCGGGCGCTGGCTCTTCCCCCGGCGCCGCCCTGCCGCGGCGGTTCGGTGTACGGTTACGAGGCCATGTCGACCCCCATCCCAGCCGATCGCCCTGCCGCCGATCCCCCTGCGGCCGATCCGAGCCCGGCCGAAATGGCCCCCGCAGTCGAGCAGGTGGTCGACCAGCGTCGCGCCCTCTACCGCCGATGGCGGGCGCAACGCTTCAGCGAGGTGATCGGCCAAGACGCGATCGTTGCCACGTTGCGCCGCGCGGTGGCGGCCGACCGGACGGCCCATGCCTACCTGTTCGTCGGGCCGCGCGGAACCGGCAAGACCTCCACAGCGCGGATCCTGGCAAAGGCGATCAACTGCATGAACCGCGGCGAGGACGGCGAGCCGTGCGACGCCTGTCCCGCCTGCGTCTCCGTGCGCGAAGGGCGGGCGATGGACGTCATCGAGATCGATGCCGCCAGCCATGGTCTGGTCGAGGATGCGCGCGACCTGGTGATGCGGGCGCTCACCGCACCGGCCGAGCTGCGGCGGCGGGTGTACATCATCGACGAGGTGCACATGCTCAGCGCGCACGCATTCAACGCGCTGCTGAAGCTGATCGAGGAGCCGCCTGACCACGTCGTCTTCGTGCTGGCCACGACTGATACCCACAAGGTTCCGCCCACCATCATCAGCCGCACCCAGCGCTTTGACTTCCGCCGTATCCAGACCGATGCGATCGCCGGCAAGCTGACGCGCATCGTCAGCGCCGAAGGCGCGGAGGCGGAGCCGGAGGCGCTCGAGCTGATCGCGCGCCTTGCCGACGGCGGGATGCGCGACGCCGAGTCGCTGCTCGACCAGGTGCTCGCCTTCGCCGGTGACCGGGTCACCGTCGATGCCGTGCGCGAGGCGGTCGGGCTGGCCGATGACGAGGCAATCGCCGCCCTGCTGCAGGCCTATCTGGCCGGTGACGCGCCGGGCGCCCTTGACCAGATCGAGGCGCTCGCCGATCGAGGCCGCGACATGGCCCAGGTGGCGACCCAGGCGGAGGCCGAGGCACGCCGCCTGCTCCTCGCATCGGCTACCGATCCGGCGCTGGCGCGGCGCCTGGCGCTCATCCTCCGCACCCTGGCCGAGGCGGCCGGTGCCGGAGCGCGCGAGGGGCGAGCTCGCCTTGCGATGGAGCTTCTCGCCGTCGAGCCGCATCCCGCCGTCCCGATTGCGACCCCCGCTCCGGCGCCCGCTCGCGTGCCCGTTCCGGAACGGGTGGCGCCGTCGGCGAGCCCGCCGCAGGAGCCCGCGCCCGCGCCCGAACCTCGCTCCATCGAGACCCCGTCGCCGACCTCGACAACATCGCCGCCCGCGCCCATCGCCGACGCGTCATTCATCCGACCCGAGGCCGCCGCCGTCCGCGCGCGCTGGGCCGACGTCATCGACAAGGCCTCGCCTGCCATCAAGCCACTCCTGCGCGAATGTCGCCCCGTGGCCGTCGACGGCGCACGCCTGACCCTGGCCTTCCCCGAGGAGCGCGGCTTCATGCGGGAGAAGGCGACGACACGCGCCGGCGCCATCGAGCTGCTGCTTGGCAGCGTGCTGGGCGGCAGCTGGGCGATCGACTGCGTGGCGACCAACGTGGAGCTCGAGCCGCTGACCGTGGAGCAGGCGGTCGCCCCCAATCCCGACGATGCGGAGGCGCGCTCTCTGCTGGAGGGCGTGCTGCGGGTCACCGGCGGCGAGCTGCTCGACGTCCCCGAGGTCCGCTCGTCATGATCGACGCATTGATGGAGAAGCGAACGTGAACATCGGTCAAATCGCAAAGATGGCGCAGCAGGTGCAGGCGCAGATGGCGCAGATCCAGGACGAGCTGCGCGAGACGACGCTCGAGGCGACCGCCGGCGGCGGCGCGGTGCGGGTCGTGATCTCCGGTGCCCAGGAGATCCGTGTCCTCGAGATCGACCCGAGTGCGGTTGACCCAGCCGAGGTGGAGATGCTCCAGGACCTGGTACTGACCGCCGTCAACGACGCGATCACGCGCAGCAAGGACCTCGAGCGCGAGCGCATGGCCGCCGTCGCCGGCAGCCTCGGCATGCCGGGCCTGCCGGGCTTCGGCCCCTCGATCCCGCCGCCGATCCGCTAGGCGTGAGCGGCCTCATCGCGCCGGTGGCGCGGCTCATCGAGGAGCTCAGCCGGCTCCCCGGCGTGGGCCGCAAGACCGCCCAGCGCCTCGCCTACCACGTCCTGCGCGCCCCCGCCGACGAGGCGCGGGCGCTGGCCACCGCGCTGGTGGCGGTGAAGGAGCAGGTCGCCTACTGCTCGACCTGCTGCAACATCACCGACGTTGGCGTCGATCCGTGCGCAATCTGCGGCGACGCCCGGCGCGATGCCGCCCGCATCTGCGTGGTGGAGGAGCCGCTCGACGTGCTTGCGATCGAGCGGACCGGCGAGTTTCGCGGCCGCTACCACGTCCTGCATGGCGCCATCAGCCCGATCGATGGCATCGGTCCCGAGCGGATTCGCGCGCGGGAGCTGATCGCCAGGGTGGCGGAGGGCGGGGTGGAGGAGGTCATCCTGGCCACCAACCCGAACCTTGAGGGCGAGGCGACGGCCATGTACCTGGCCGACCTGCTGGCCCCGCACGTGCCGGCGGTGACGCGCATCGCGCGCGGGTTGCCGGTGGGAGGCGACCTGGAGTACGCCGACGACGTGACCCTGATCCGTTCCCTTCAGGGACGGCGCGCCATGGAGCGCTAGCGGACCCAGCGCGGCACAGTAGGCCGCTGGCGGCGCACCACGAGCCACCCCAGTCCGAGCAGCGCCACCAGCAGGACGCCCAGCAGCGCACCGACCGGGGATTGCCCAGGTTGCTCGCCGCGAATGCCGCCGACGCCGGTATCCGGGATCGTGGGAATCGGCGTCTGGGCAGGGGTTGGGCTCGGGGTGGCGGTCGGCACCGGCGGACCAACGCTGTCGACGTCCGAGGCCGTTACGGCCGGGAACGGGTTGCCCAGGACATCCTCGTACGCGACCCCCGCATCGTTCGATACCGATCCGGTCGCGTCCGGGTCCACGGTCACCGTGATCTCCACGTCAACGCTATCGCCGGCGTTGATCCAACCGTCCAGCGCGGCGGTCACCAGTCCGAGGCTGTTGCTGCACGACCCGGTGGCCGGTGGAACGATCATGCAGCCCACGAAGGTCGAGTTCGTCGGGATCGTGTCGGTGACGACCACGGCATGCGCGGCGCCAGCCGTTGGGCCACTCGAGGTGTTCGTGACCGTGATCACGTAGGTGAGATCGCCACCGGCGGGCGCCACCGTCGTCCCGTCGGTCTTGCCGATGGCCAGGGTGGGGATGGGCGGCTGGCTGAAGTAGACCCCCACGCCGGCCTGCGCCTCCTGGATGAATTGGTTGTTGGCCGAGAGGCAGGTGACAATCCGCCACCAGCCCGCTTCAGGGTTGGCGATCGTGTCGCCGCCGCGCGCGATCGTCCCCTGGTTCCATTGACCGCTGATCGACAGCGTCCCCGCCGTCCCGCCAACCTGTCCGGTCGGGTCGAAGGTGTCGGACGGGGCGTAGTACGTCACCAGGGTTGGCGGGCCGCTCGCATCCAGGTCGAAGTTGTTGAGCGTCGCGCTCGCCTGGCCGGGCGGGATGTACTGGTACAGCGTCAGGCACTGAAGACCACCGACGCTCTGCTGGTACGTGATCTGGACCTGGCCGACGATGAGCTCGTCATTGGTGCCCGGCACGCCATCCGGATTGTCGGAATTCGGCGGCGGGGGATTATTCGGAAGCCCGTCATTGTCGCTGCCGACTCGAAGGCGCCAGCCGTTGTCGTCGTCTCCCTCGCCGGGGGCTGTGGTCAGGACCGCGGAGCGGAGGACGTAGGTACCGCAGGTGGCCGGAGTGAGCGTCGCGAAGCGCACCCAGGCCTCGGGCGCAGCTCCGGGCGAGTAGGTCACGGGACCCAACGATCCCGGTCCGCCGAGCGCCGGCTGGTCATATCCTGGCCCGATGGTGGCGTTCGGCCCGTACAGCTCGAACTGCGTGAAGTCGTAGTTGTTGCGGGGCTCATCGCCCTGGCCCAGCGCGCCCGCCACCTGGTTCATCTCCGGGCTGAAGAGGTCGATGTGCAGCGGGGTGCCGGAGGGCCAGCCACAGGGCACCGTGATCGTGATGTAGTGAAATCCCGATCCGGCGCCCGCGTCGTCAGACGTGTACCAGTCGCCGATGCCGACCCCCGCGTTCTGCCCACCCGTCTGGATGTAGAAGCCGCCCGCCGGCGGGATCTCGACGGCGGCGCCGCTCTCCACTCCGGGTCCCGCCATGAGTGCGGCGAGGAGCAGGCCAGCAGCGGCGACGGAGGTGCGGCCGACGCCGTGCCGCGTGGCCGTCGGAGGGGGCATCCGGTCTCCGTTCGAGGGCGTGAGCGGGCGATGGAACGAGGTCGCATCATAGTCTCGCGACGCGGGCCCAGGACGGTCCAACGCGCACGCCTCGCGGTTGACAGGCCCAAGCCGCGCGCGTACCATCCGTGATCGCGCCGGCAGATGCCGGCAGGCGTCGTGAGAACGGCGGCCCTACCGGGTCGCGCCGCTTGGGCGCCGGGGTTCCGGACCAACGGAGGCCTCAAATCGAGCGATGCCGACGCAGTCGGCGCGTGAACTTAACAGCTGAAGAGTGACAGGAACCCACACGAGTCAGCGGGATCAAGTCTGAACTGTGAACGGTGGTGGAGCCCCTCGGGCAAGACCACTGTTTTTTGTTCGGAGAGTTTGATCCTGGCTCAGGACAAACGCTGGCGGGGTGCGTGAGACATGCAAGTCGAACGGGGTTCATCGGGCTTGCTCGGTGAACCTAGTGGCGGACGGCTGAGTAACGCGTAGGTGACCTGCCCGGAAGTGGGGAATAACTGCCCGAAAGGGTGGCTAATACCGCATGTGGCCGGCGAATCGGTTCGTCGTCTAAAGCCGCAAGGCGCTTCCGGAGGGGCCTGCGTCCGATTAGCTAGTTGGTGGGGTAATGGCTCACCAAGGCGACGATCGGTAGCTGGTCTGAGAGGATGATCAGCCAGACTGGGACTGAGAACGGCCCAGACTCCTACGGGAGGCAGCAGTAGGGAATTTTGGGCAATGGGCGAAAGCCTGACCCAGCAACGCCGCGTGTGGGATGAAGGCCCTCGGGTCGTAAACCACTGTCAGGAGGAAAGAAAAATCATCCGGGTAATATTCGGTCGACCTGACGGTACCTCCAAAGGAAGCACCGGCTAACTCCGTGCCAGCAGCCGCGGTAATACGGAGGGTGCAAGCGTTGTTCGGAATTACTGGGCGTAAAGCGCGTGTAGGTGGTTGAGTAAGTCGAATGTGAAAGCCCCGGGCTCAACCCGGGAAGTGCATCCGAAACTGCTCGACTAGAGTCCCGGAGAGGAAGGCAGAATTCCCAATGTAGGGGTGAAATCCGTAGATATTGGGAGGAATACCGGTGGCGAAGGCGGCCAACTGGACGAATACTGACGCTGAGACTCGAAAGCGTGGGGAGCAAACAGGATTAGATACCCTGGTAGTCCACGCCGTAAACGATGGGTGCTAGGTGTCGCGGGCTTTGACTCCT
>DASQFY010000180.1:0-9262 GCA_035632895.1 Candidatus Dormiibacterota bacterium | reverse complement strand
AGCTGTACGAGGTGCTCGAGGTCGCCGATCGGATCACCGTCATCCGACGGGGCAAGGTGGTCGGCACCCGGATCCCGGCCGACACCAACGAGGACGACCTCGCCGAGCTCATGGTCGGGCGCAATGTGCAGCTCACGGTCGACCGCGGCGAGAGTCATCCCGGCGAGCCAACACTCGTCGTCCAGGACCTGAAGGTCAAAGACGACCGTGGGCACGAGGTCGTCCACGACGTATCGTTCGACGTGCGTGCCGGCGAGATCTTCGGGATCGCCGGCGTTGCCGGCAACGGGCAGGACGAGCTCGTCGAAGCCCTGGTGGGCCTGCGGCGCGTTGCGGGTGGGAAGGTGCTGCTTGCCGGGGGAGACGTCACCGGCGCATCGCCGCGGCACCTTCACCAGCGCGGAGTCGCCTTCGTCCCCGGCGATCGGCACCGGTTCGGCCTCGTGCTCAGCTTCCCGCTGACTGACAACCTGGTGCTCAACGACTACTACCACTCGCCGTTCGCATCCGGGATCCAGCGGAACGACGAAGCCATCGAGTCGAACGCCGAGGAGGCGGTCGAGAAGTACGACGTACGAACTCCGTCAACGACGGTCGCGGCAGGGACACTGTCGGGCGGCAACCAGCAGAAGGTGGTGGTCGCTCGCGAGTTCGAAGGGACGCTCAAGCTGCTCGTCATGGACCAGCCCACCCGCGGGCTGGATGTCGGCAGCATCGAATTCATCCACCGCCAGGCCATCGCGCGCCGCGACGCCGGCGTGGCGATCCTGCTCGTCTCCGCGGAGCTCGACGAGGTGCTCGAGCTCTCCGACCGCATCGGTGTCATGTTCCGCGGGCGGATGGCGGCGATCCTGGACGGGCGAAGCGCGGATCGCGAGACGGTGGGGCTCCTGATGGCGACCGGCGGCCGGGGCGGCGGAACTCAGCCCCAGACGATCGAGGAGGAGACGGCGTGAGGGCTGCGCTGGAGCGCATCCGCGCTGTCGCCGTGCTGCCGGCGGTCGCGATCATCCTGGCGCTCCTCGTCGGCGCCGTGATCATGATCCTGTCCAGCCCGCTGGTCGGCGGCTTTGACCTGACGCTGCCCCTCACCGCCTACCAGGCACTGGCCGTCGGGGCGTTCGGCTCGGGCAACGCGCTGGTCAGCACCCTGGTCAACGCGACCCCGCTGATCCTGGCCGGGCTGGCGGTCGGCATCGGCTTCAAAGCCGGTCTCTTCAACATCGGCGCCCAGGGACAATTCCTGGTCGGTGCCCTGTCAGCCACGATCATCGCCATCGCGTTGAACGACGCCTCGCCGGCGCTCGCCATCCCCCTCTCGCTGCTGGCCGGCATGGCCGGCGGCCTGCTGTGGGGCTTCGTGCCCGGCTTCCTGAAGGCATTCACCGGCGCGCACGAGGTGGTGACGACCATCATGCTGAACTTCGTCGCCATCCAGATCGTGTCCTATGTCATCGCCGGCCCGCTGCGCGGTGCGGAGGTCACCTTCGCCCGGACCGATGACATCGTCGCCGCGGAGCTCCCGATCCTGATCGGGCGCGATGGCCACCTGGGGCTGCTCCTCGCCGCCGTGGCGGTGCCGATCGCCTGGTGGCTCCTGTACCGAAGCACGATCGGATTCGAGATCCGCACCGTCGGCGCCAATCCCGAGGCCGCCCGCTACGGCGGCATGCTCCCGAAGTGGATCACGATCCTGGCCATGTCGACCTGCGGCCTGCTGGCCGGCCTGGCGGGCGCGGGCGAGATCCTGGGTGAGGTGGGCTACCTGCCGGCGTCGTATGGCACGACCGTCGGCTTCGACGCCATCGCGGTGGCGCTGCTTGGCCGGGCCCATCCGGTCGGCATCCTGTTCGCCGGCCTCCTGTTCGGCGCCATGCAGGCGGGCGCCGGCCTGATGCAGATCCAGGCCGGCATTCCGGTCCAGATGGTGAGCGTCCTCCAGGCGGTCATCCTCTTCTTCCTGGCCGCCGAGCTCATCGTCCGCAAGGTGCTGCGGGTGCGCGCCGCCGGGACGGGCGTGTCGGAGCTCCAGACGGTCAGCCGCTCGTACGGCGACCAGACGAGCCGGTAGGGCGAACGTGGACGCGATCTACGGCATCCCGATCATCGGCCTGGTTGTCCAGTTCGTCGTCTACGTTTTCGCGGCGCTGCCGGTAGTTGCACCGACGATCGTCGCCGCCGCCACGCCGATCGCGCTCGGCGCGATGTGCGGCTTCATGAACGAGCGGTCGGGCGTAGTGAACATCGGCATCGAGGGGATGATGCTGACCGCCGCCTTCGTCGCATGGTGGACGGCTTCGCTCGCCGCGCAGCTCGTCCCGAACGTCGGCATCGGCTTCCTGGGCATCACCCTGCCGCTGCTCATCGGGCTCGTGGCGGCGATCCTGGCAGCCATGGCGGTTTCGGCGGTCCACGCCTGGCTCTCGATCAGCGTCAGGGCCGACCAGATCATCAGCGGCACGATCATCAACATCTTCGCGGTCGGTATTACCGGCTACCTGAACCTGCTCATCAGCAAGCAGTCTCCGCCGTCCGCCGGCCAGTTCCAGCCGCTCCAGCTGGGCGTGGTGGAAGACATCCCGGTGCTGGGCTTTATCCTCGATTCGCTGATCGGGGTGGGACCGATCGGCCTCACCATGCTGATCAGCGTGATCGTCCTGCAGGTCCTGCTCTTCCGCTCACGCTGGGGGCTGCGGACGCGCGCCGTGGGCGAGCATCCAAAGGCGGCCGAGACGGTCGGGATCGACGTCATCCGGCTCCGCTACCGCAACGTCATCCTGGGCGGCGTCTTCGCCGGTCTGGCGGGCGCGTACCTGACCATCGAGTTCGGGAGCGCGTTCCAGGGAGAGATGACCGCCGGGCGGGGATTCATCGCCTTGGCGGCGCTGATCTTCGGCCGATGGACCCCGGTGGGCGCTTTCGGAGCGGCCCTGCTCTTCACCGCCTCGATCGGGCTCGAGCGGTCGATTCGCTTCGCGCCACCGGAGGGACAGCTGGGCGAGTGGCTCACCGCTGTCCCGCTCCAGTTCTACGGCGCGCTGCCTTACCTGATCACCATCATCGTGCTGGCGGGCGTGGTCGGACGGAGCCTGGCGCCGGCGGCGGTCGGCCGGCCGTACGAGCGGGAGTCGAAGGCGGCCTGAACGGGCCGACGCTCAGGCCACGCCTCCATCGGCGGTGACCAACGGCTCGATCCCGAGGTCGACCTGCGGATGCGGGACGGGCGGAAGCCGGAGCAGATCCACCGACAACCCGGCGGCGGACAGGTCGCGGATCACGGCCGCGTGATCGTAGTCGACACTGCGGAAACCGACCACGATGTCCGAGCCCGCCACGTAGATCACCGCGTAGCGAGCCCGCGAATCTCCATCCGTGCCACAACCGACCGAGCCGGCTGCCACGAAGTGGGCCTGACCCAGAACGCGGTGGTACGACTCGTGGGTGTGGCCGAAGCAGAACAGGTCATCGCCCTCGTCGCTGGCGATGCGGGAGAAGTAACGCGACGGCCGATCCGCCCAGAGATACTCGTTCTGCTTCAGCGGCGTCCCGTGGAAGAGCAGCGCGGTGCGGCCCTCCACCTCCTGCCGCATGGTGGCCGGCAGCTGGCGAAGCCAGGCGAGATTCTCCTCGGAGAGGCGGGAAGCGGTCCACAGCAGCGAGGCGTAGCCCTCCTGCTCGGCGCGGGGTGAGGCCCAGATGCTGCCGGTCACCTCGCGGCCCATGCCGACCGCCTCGTCCCAGTTGCCCTGGACGACGGGGATGTCCAGCTGTCGCAGCTCGTCGACGACCTCGTTCGGGTGCGGGCCGCGTCCGACCACGTCGCCGGCGCACCAGACCGCGTCGCAACCGATGGCGGTCGCGTCGTCGAGCACGGCACGCAGGGCGGGCAGGTTGGCGTGGAGATCGGTGATCAGGGCGATCCGCATGGCCGGATTCTAGGTGGCGCGACTTGAGGTGGGCATCCCCCGCGCGGTCCTCCGCGGGGAGTACGTTGGGGAGGGGCCTCAGCTCGCCGTGGCGGCGGCGTACGGGGCGGCCAGCACGCTCAGCCGGCCGGCCACGATACGGGACAGCTCGCGCAGCGCGGTGGTGGCAGCGGACATCTCGCCCGCGGGGTGCTGTGGAGACGTGATCGGGACGCCGGCGTCGCCACCAGTGCGCACGCCCGGCTCGATCGGGATCCGCCCCAGCACCTCGAGGCCCAGCTCACGCGCGATGGTGGTGCCGCCGCCAGAGCCGAAGATGTCGTGCTCGCTGCCACAGTCGGGGCAGATGAAGCCGCTCATGTTCTCGACCACGCCCAGTGTGCGCACGTTCACCTTGGTGAACATGGCGATCGCCTTGCGAGCATCGAGCAGGCTGACCTCCTGTGGGGTCGTGACCACCACCGCGCCCGAGAGCGGGATGAGCTGGCTGATCGAGAGTGCGGCGTCGCCGGTGCCCGGCGGCAGGTCGATCACGAGGTAATCGAGCTCTCCCCACTCGACGTCGCGAAGGAACTGCTGGATCGCGGAGTGGATGAGCGGCCCGCGCCAGATCACCGGGGCGTCGCCGGTGAGGAAGTACTGAATGCTCATCATCTTCACGCCGTGGCTGGTCACCGGGTTGACCCTGCCGCCGGTGCCGGTGACATGGGCGCCGCCGGTGCCCATCATGAGCGGGACGTTCGGGCCGGTGATGTCGGCGTCCAGGAGCCCGACTGTTGCGCCGTCGCGTGCCAGGCTCACCGCCAGGTTGACGGCGATCGTGGTCTTGCCCACGCCACCCTTGCCCGAGGCAACCGCGATCGTGTTTCGCACGCCCGGGATCAGGTCGGCCGCCGGCCCGCCGAAGGATCGCTTCACGTTACTCGCCCAGTCGACCCGCACGGTGGTGGCGCCCAGCGCCTCCAATCCATCGACGATGTCGGACTCGATCTTCGCCTTCAGCGGACAGGCCGGGGTGGTGAGCTCCACGGTGAGGTCCACCGTGCTGCCCGTGATCTCGATCGCCTTGACCATCCCAAGGCTGACCAGGTCACGCCCGATCTCCGGGTCCTTGACCTGGCCGAGGGCGGCCATGATGTTCTCGTTGGTGAGCTGATCCGCCATGGAGGGAGGGGCTTCCTTTCGCGGCGCCGATGGGTGGGCATGGCGAGCGTAGCAGAGCCGCTCGGCCCAAGAGTGCTACCTTTGTTGACCTGTCAGGGCAGGCCGTCCCAGATGCTGGCCTCCGCCGCGGTCGTGCCGGCGCCGGCGGGGACCGGCAGTGTGGAGCGCGAGAGACGGTAATGCTCGCTCGCCAGGAAGCCATCGCGGACCTCGGGCGTCCAGTCGTGGAAGGGACCCGCGGAGCCGGTCTGCGAGACGTGCCGGCCAATAGCGGCCAGCTTCAGCTGCGCCAGCTCCCCGAGCTCGACGGTCAGGGTATCGCTGCTGTCGGGTGACCCATAGCTCTCGGGCGCCCGGTCCCCAAGCACTGCCAGCTGGGAGGCCGGCACCACGAGCTGGTACAGCTTGGCGGCGCGCCAGGCGACCTGGTCCTCCTCCAGGTCGTCCTCGTAGGCAAGCGGCTCACCTGCCAGGCTGAACGCGGCCTCGGTGGCGCGGCTGATGGCGACGTGGTCGGCGTCCCCCGTCACGCCCTCCGGCCCGAAGGACAGGATCACCTCCGGACGATGCATGCGGATCGGCTCGACGATCCGTTCGACCAGGTGGTCGAAGTCGACCTCGGAGAGAAGCTCCTCGGAGTAATCCAGCACGCGGAGAACGCGCACGCCGAGGAGGGCGACCGAGCGGCGCAGCTCATCCTCGCGGACGGTGTCCAGGTTGCGCCATACGACCGGACGCTCGTGGATTGGGCGGTTGCGGCCACCCGGCGCCGGCGCCTTCTCCTGCAGGCGGGGGTCGAACCGCCCGCGCGTCGCGCACACGACCACGACGTAGGCTCCCGAGGCTGCCGCCTGCGCGATGGCACCACCGAAACCGAACGCTTCGTCGGCCGGGTGGGCGACGACGACCATCAGGCTCCGGGCGGGATTCCGCTCCCGAATCGGGCGCCAGATCGAGGACACGGCCGGCAGTCTATCAGCCTAGACCTCGACCTCGAGGGCGATCGCTGCGTGGCCGTTCGTCGCCCCGTCCTGCGCCTCGTTGGAACGCCCCGGGACCGGCGCCAGACCAAGGAAGGTGGCCTCCTCCGCCGTCTGGATCGTACGCTGCACCTCTTCCAGCGACAGGATCTCGTGGCGCAGCATCAGGGCGATCTCGTCGCGCAGGTACGAGCGCAGCATCTCCGGCCCATCGGTGGAGAGCGCGAATCGCACGCCATAGTCAACCAGGGTTCGAATGATCCCTCGGAGCTCCGCGACACTGCGCACCACGCGCGTGTGCAGGTTCGAAGTGGGACACACCTCCAGCACGATCTCACGCTCGCGCAGCATCGCCATCAGCTTGCGATCTCCTGTGCTGCTGACGCCGTGACCGATGCGGGCCGGCTCCAGCGCCTCGACCGCCTCGCGTACCTCGTCGGGGCCGCCCGTCTCACCGGCGTGGACCGTGACGCCCAGGCCGGCGCGCCGCACCTCGCCGAACAGATCACGGTAGTCGGCGAAGCGAAATGCCGGCTCCACCGGCCCGGCGATGTCGACCGCCACCACCCCTCGATCGCGCCACGCGATCGCCTTGGCGGCGATGATCTCGTTGAGCTCGTAGCTGAAGCCCCGATCGAGGCAGAAGATGAGCCCTGCCCGCACCTGCGGATACTCGAGTACGGCACGGTCCATGCCACGCACCGCGGCAGCAATGATGTGGTCAAGATCCTGCTCACCACCCCGATTCCGCTTCATCGGGTTGAAGCGGAGCTCGAGCCTGGTGACGTTGCTGCGGCGGTACGCACCGCCGATGACCTCGTACACGCTGCGCTCGACCGCGGTGGGGCTGGACTGGATCAGCTCGGTCCAATGGAACAGCTCGAGGTAGGCCTCGAAGGAGCGGCGGCGGCGACCGACCGTGATCAGGTCCCGGAAGGCCCAGTAATCCTTGGTCGGCAGCCGGATGCCCTGGGCATGGGCGATGCCCCACATGATGGCCGGGGTCACCGCCGCGCCGAGATGCACGTGGAGCTCGGTGAGCGGCGTGCGAGGGTCGAGCCGCGGCCGGGGCATGGTCCTCGTGCGGTGCGATTTTGCGGAGTGTAGCGCAGCCCGGCAGGCCGGCGGCGCCAGGGCCGAATGCTAGAATCGCCGCCCATGTGGGACGCCATCGTCAGCATCATCGAGTGGGTCGCCGACGACAGTGCGCAGGCGGTGGCCTCTGCCCTTCCGTACCTGCTGCTGGGGCTGTCGGCCCTGTACGTGGCCTGGCTGGTGATCGGCTACCTGCGGGTCTCGCAGGTCTCCATCGACGCAGAGTCGGCGGTCCAGCCCGCCCTGCGTCTCCCGCGGGCCCCGGACGGCGCGATCGAGGCGCCGCGCGGCGTGCCGTACTGCCCGGTCGATGGGCTGCAATACCCGCCCGGCGCGCGGTTCTGCACGCAGTGCGAGTCAGACCTGGCGCTGAGCTGCGCGAACTGCGGCGCAACCATTCGGGCCGCCGACGAGTCCTGCTACCGCTGCGGCACCCGCGCCACCATGGCCGGGGCCGCGGCGAACGAAGGGCCCGCCTGAGCGATCGATCCGGCGGGCCGCCCCTGCACGGACGGTTCGAAAGGTGACCATCGCCTCAGCCCTGCTCGTCGCCGCGCTGATCGCGCTTCTCGGCGCGACGCTCATCGCCATCGCCGGCGCACTCGCTGGGCGCCTCGCGACGCGGGTCGTCGCGCATGCCGCCGTTCTGCTGGCCGGCGCCTTCCTGCTGGCCGCGCTCATCCTCCGCGGCCTGCTCGTCGGCCACGCGCCGTGGTCGAACCTGTACGAGACGGCGGTCGCCTTCGCCTTCGGCGTCGTCGTCGTGTACGCCGCGCTGGAGCGTCGCCTGCCGATCCGGTCGCTGGCGCCGGTGGTGGCCGTGGTCGGCGCCGGACTGATCGGGCTGGCCCTCGCGCAGCCCGACGAGGTGCGCCCACTGGTGCCCGCCCTGCAGGCGCCCCTGCTGCTGACCGTGCACGTCGGCACGGCGATGCTCGCCTACGCGATCGGTGCGGTCGCGTTCGCCGCGGCCGCGGCCGAGCTCGTCCAGCGCCGCGCCGGCGGTGCGCTCGCGGCGCTGCCTCCCTCCGCCATCTCGCGCACTGCGGCGCATCGGGCGGTGCTGCTCGGGTTCCCAGTGCTGACTGCCGCGATCGTGCTCGGCGCGGTGTGGGCCAACCTCGCCTGGCGCTCGTACTGGAGCAACGATCCTAAGGAGCTGGCCGCGGCGGCCACTTGGCTGGTGTACGGCGGCTACCTGCACGTCGCAGGGCGGCGCGACCGCTGGGGCCGGCTCGCCCCGTGGCTCCTGATCCTGGGCTTTGGCGCGGTCTTGTTCACCTACCTCGGCGCTGGACTCGTGTTCGTGGGCGAGCACTCGTACGCCGGCGCCTGAGCGGTGGACGACCGACGCATCGGTCAGTCGCCCATCACGCTTCGTGCGTAGGCCCGCATCTCGGGAATGTTCGGGATCATCACCCACCCGCGCGCGCCGTCGTAGCCCTGGAACAGGGCGAACCGCGGCGGGCCCATGACCTCGCCCACGACCGTGGCGTCGCGCGCTCGGCGCGCGAGCTCGACGAAGGTGAGGAACTTGTCGGGCGGAATGTCCGTCCGGAGCGATTCCAGGCCCATCAGGAAGGCAAATGGATCAAGCTCGGTGGCCGGGTCCACGAACTTCCGGACCAGCGCAACCAGCACCTGTTGCGCGCGCCCGGCGCGGGCGTAGTCCATGTCCATCCGGGTCCGCACGTACCGCGCGGCGCCGTTGCCGTTCAGGTGGGCCGGCCCTGCCGGCAGGTCGAGGCCGATGGCGGGGTCATACAGCGGGTAGGCATTCACGATGTCGATCCCGCCGACGGCGTTTACCAGATGACCGAAATCGGCCATGTCGATCTCGACGTAGTAGTCGATTGCCACCCCGAACAGCGTCTCGAACGCCCCGACGGTCACCCCGTAGCCGCGAAGCGTCCGAAGCCCGTTGATCTTGTCCGTCCAGGTTCCTCCGTCGGCCAACGGCACGTCGACCGTGTCGCGCGGCAGGGAGAGCATGCTGATTTGCTCGTGGGCGGCATCGATGCTCACGAGCAGCAGGGCGTCTGTGTTCTCGATGAAGCCCTGTGCGCGACGGATGTCGTTGTTGTCGGTGCCGAGCAC
>DASQFY010000179.1:0-7267 GCA_035632895.1 Candidatus Dormiibacterota bacterium | reverse complement strand
ACCCAGGCCCACGAGACGGGCGTCGGTTTCAAGTACGTCGGCCCCAAGATGACGGAGACGGACGCGGTCATCGGCGGCGAGGAGTCGGGCGGGTTCGGGTTCGGGATGCACATCCCGGAGCGTGACGGCCTGGCGGCTGGGCTTTTCCTGCTGGACCTCTGGCTGAGCAAGGGCAGGGAGGCGTCCGAGATGCTCGCCGAGCTCCAGACGCTGGCCGGCCCGTCGTACTACGATCGGACCGACATCCGCTTCAAGCGCGAGGGGTACGAGGCGGTCAAGGCGGACACGCTCGCGCGGCTGGAGCACGAGGCGCCCGAAGTGCTCGCCGGCCAGCGGGTCGTCAGCCGTAAGGCGCTGGACACGGGTGACGGGTACAAGTTCTACCGCGAGGACGGCTCCTGGCTGCTCATCCGCTTTTCCGGCACGGAGGCGCTTCTGCGCATCTATGTCGAGGCGCGCTCGCCGCAGGACGTCGAGGCGCTCATGGCCGAGGGACGCGCGATCGCGGCTGCGGGCGCCCTGGCATGACGCATTGCGCTCCGCTCTGACCCCGCGTAGCGTGACCGCGTGACGGACGCCCGCGACTTCTTCGGCTACAAGCACCCGGACGAGGAGCCGGGTCGCCGGGAGGATCTCCCCGGCGACGACGACCCGGACTCGCCCCCAACCTTTGACGAGGCGATCACGCTTGACGACCCGGCGGTGATCAAGCGGATCGACGCCTCGGACATGCTCGGCCGGGTCCGCGAGCTGCCGCGCCAGCTGGCCCTCGCCCGCCGCGTGGCCGGAGCGGTTGAGCTGACCCCCCGCCACCGCGAGGTGGATGCGGTCCTGGTGCTGGGCATGGGCGGTTCGGCGATCGGCGCGGAGCTGGTCGCGGGAATCGCCGGCGACCGGCTGCGCGTGCCGCTGGTCGTCCATCGCGACTATGGCCTGCCCGCCTGGGCCGGCGACCGCACACTGGTGATCGCGGCCAGCCACTCGGGCGAGACCGTCGAGACGCTGTCTGGGGTCGCCGCTGCCCATCAGCGCAAGGTGCCGTTGGTGGTGGTGAGCACCGGCGGCGAGCTCGGCCGCGGCGCGGCCGAGGCCGGGGCTCCCTACCTGCGATACGACGCGCCCGGACAGCCTCGCGCGGCCATCGGCTTTGGGCTGGCCCTGGTCCACGAGCTCCTCGTGCATGCCGGGCTGCTCCGCTCGCCGGACCCGTTCGGACCCGCGGTCGAGGCGCTCGAGTCGCTGCTCGAGCGCAACGCGCCATCGGTCGAGACCGATGCCAATCCCGCCAAGCAGCTCGCCTGGTCGATCTTCGGCCGCATCCCCGTGATCTATGGCGCGGGCCCGATGGGCCCGGTCGCCCACCGCTGGAAGACGCAGCTGAACGAGAACCCCAAGGCGTGGGCCATGTTCGAGCCGATGCCCGAGGCGAACCACAATGCGATCGAGGGCAGCCTCAACCCCCGAGAGCTGTCCGACGCGCTGTATGTCGTCGAGGTGCGCGATCCGGAGGAGCCGTCCGACATCGCTGCGCGCTATCGGGTCGTGGAGGAGCTGCTCGGCGAGCGGGCGACGAACCGCAGCACGGTCTGGGCGGAGGGTCCGTCACCGCTCGCCCGGGTGCTGACCTCGGTCGCCATGGGCGACCTGGTGAGCGTCTACCTCGCAATCCTCTACCAGACGGACCCAACCCCGGTTACACTCTTGGCAATGTTGAAGGAGCGGCTCGCCAGAGCGACGGACTGACGGGCGCCGATGTAGCGGCGCCGGGTGCCGGCGCCAGGAGGGTACGCGACGTGCATTCGAGCATGATCGGCAAGGTCGAGAAGGCGATGCGCTATGCGCACGAGCAGGACCGCGTGAAGGTCCAGCAGCTGACCGCCAGCTTCGCGGGCGATAACGGTACGCACACGATCTCCCTCGACGCCGATACATGGAACTGCGACTGCCACTTCTTCGCCGCCGCCGGCGGTTGTTCGCACACGCTGGCCATCCAGAAGATGCTCGATCCGATGCTCTCCGACGCTGCCCGAGAGACGCCGCTCTACGGTCACGTGGAGGCTGCCGCCCCGGCTTAAGTCCGCGGCCAGATCCGCATTCGAGGCCCGCCCCGTCACATCGGCCGGCGGGCCTCGTCGCGTGCTAGCATCGGTCCGTTACCAACTCAAGACCGCGTCGGGTGCCGTGGCCGCAAGGACCACGGGCAAATGGAGAAGCCGGTGAGAAGCCGGCACAGTCCCGCTACTGTATCCGCGCCGTTCCGCCGCTTGAGGCGGACGCGCTCGGGAGTCAGGTCGCCAGCCCGCACGCGATGTCCAACCCCCTCGCGTGAAAGGGAACGGCATCAGCATGGCTCCTCGTCCTCCGTCTCTACTCCTCTTTGCTCTCACGCTGCTTCTGGCTGCCTGCGCGCCTGCGCCGGGTACGAGCCAGGGACCGATCGCGTCGCCCAGTCCATCGGCCACCGCCACCCCTCAGCCGGCCACCAGCTATCCGCTCACCCTGACCGATGACGCCGGCCGCGAGGTGACGATCGCGGCCGATCCCCAGCGGATCGTCAGCCTGGCGCCCTCGAACACCGAGATCGTCTGCGCCCTGGAAGCCTGCGACCAGGTGGTCGGGGTGACCGATTTCGACGACTACCCGCCGCAGGTGGTCGACATCGAGAAGGTGGTCGTCTTCGCCCAGGTCGACGTCGAGAAGGTGGTCGCCGCCGAGCCGGACCTCGTGCTGGCCGCCGGCAACGAGTTCACCGCGACCGCGGTGATCGACCAGCTCACCGAGCTCGGCCTGGCGGTGGTGGTTCTGTACCCCGAGTCGTTGGATGAGGTGTACGCCGACATCGAGCTGGTCGGTGCCGCCCTCGATGCGCAGGCCGGCGCCGCGGAGCTGGTGGACAGCATGCAGGCGAGAGTCGAGGCGGTCGAAACGGCGGTGGCTGACGCGGAGCGGCCACGAACCTACTACGAGGTGAGCATCTTCGAAGGCACCATCTACACCGCCGGCGAGGGGTCGTTCCTCGCCTCGCTGATCGACATCGCCGGCGGCGAGCCGATCACCGGCGACCCGCTGGCAACCTCCATCCAGCTGGAGGAGCTGGTGGCCGCCGACCCGGAGCTGATCCTGCTCGGGGACGCCGCGTATGACGCCACGGTGACGCCGGAATCGGTCTCTGCCCGAATGGGGTGGAGTGAGATGGCGGCCGTGCGCGATGGTCGGGTGTTGCCGATGCCGGACGACCTGCTGATCACGCGCCCCGGCCCGCGCATCGTGGATGGGCTGGAAGCGCTCGCTCGCGCCATCCATCCGGACCTCGCCGACTGATGCGTGCCGCTGCCGCCACGACCGCGACACGCCCGCTCGTTGGCGGTCCAACGCTGACGCGAGCCGCGGTCGTGCTGGGCGGCGGCGCGCTGCTGCTGGGCGCGGTGCTGCTTGTGGCCGTGGCGCTCGGCAGCGTGGGTGTCGGACTGGGCGAGAC
Organism: Candidatus Dormiibacterota bacterium; assembly: GCA_035632895.1. Classification (GTDB taxonomy): domain Bacteria; phylum Chloroflexota; class Limnocylindria; order QHBO01; family QHBO01; genus DASQFY01. The sequence continues at coordinate 3,789 of DASQFY010000179.1, read as the reverse complement.
CGCGGCCATCCTCGGTCGCCGATTGCTCGGGCTGCCCCTGGCGGAGAGCTGGGCGCCATCGGCCGAGACGATCATCTTCGAGCTGCGCCTGCCGCGGGCGCTGACGGCGATGCTGGTCGGCGGTGGTCTGGCGCTGGCGGGGACGGTCTTCCAGGCGCTCCTGCGTAACCCCCTCGCCGACCCGTACGTGATCGGTACGGCGGCGGGTGCCAGTCTGGGCGCCGTGCTCGGAATCGTGGCACCGCTGCTCATCCCGGGCCTCGCCATTGGCGCCGCGAGCACATGGCTCGGGCTCGGCATCGTGCAGCTGCTTGCGTTCATCGGCGGCCTCGGCACTGTGCTGCTCGTCTTCGCCGTGGCGCGCGGAAACGGCGGCACGCCGGTGGTGACGCTTCTGCTGGTGGGCTACGCCGTTTCCTCGATCCTGGCGGCGGGCATCGCGCTGCTGATGTTCGTGTCGGGCCGGGCGCTGGGCGCGATCTTCGCCTGGTTGATGGGCTCTCTGGGCGGGGCCTCGTGGGCGGACCTCGGGTTCGCCACTCCCCTCCTGGCCGTCAGCTTCGTCCTCCTGCTGGCCCGATGGCGGCGGCTCAACCTGCTGCTCCTGGGCGATGCCCAGGCCGGTCATCTCGGGCTGGAGGTCGAGCGCGAGAAGCTGGCGCTGACCCTGCTCGCCACGCTCGCGACCTCGGCGGCGGTGGCGATCAGTGGCACCATCGGCTTCGTGGGGCTCGTGGTCCCGCACGTGCTGCGGCTGGCGATCGGGCCTGACCATCGGCTCCTGCTGCCGGCCAGCCTGCTGTACGGCGCCGCCCTGCTGGTCCTCGCCGACCTGGGGGCTCGCCTGGCCGGCGGCATCCCGGTGGGGATCGTGACGGCGCTCATCGGCGCGCCCTTCTTCCTCTGGCTGCTGCGCCGCTCTCGTGCGGTACGGATGGCGACGGCAGGATGACCGTCGCGCTTCAGACCGAGCCGCTCTGCGCCGTCGTTGGCGTGTCGTTCGGATACCCGCTCCCCGATGGCGGTCGGCGCCAGGTGCTGGGCGGCATGGATCTGAAGCTGGCACGGGGTGAGCTGGTGGCGCTGGTCGGGACGAACGGGAGCGGCAAGACCACGCTCCTGCGGCTGCTGTCGGGGGTGTTGACGCCCGACGCCGGCGAGGTTCGCTTCGATGGTCGGCCGATTGGCGACTGGCGCAAGGTCGAGCTCGCGCGCCGCGTCACGGTCCTGCCGCAGCAGCTGGAGCTGCCGGTCGGATTCCGCGTCGCGGAGCTGGTCGAGATGGGCCGCGCCCCACACGCCCGACGGCTGTTCGGCTCCACCGCGGACGATGAGCAGGCCGTCGCCCGAGCCCTGGCCGACGCTGACGCGCTCGACCTGGCCCATCGGTTTGCGGATGAGCTCTCCGGCGGGGAGAGGCAGCGGGTGCTGGTGGCGATGGCGCTCGCCCAGGAGCCGGAGCTGCTGCTCATGGACGAACCGACGCTGCACCTCGACCTGGCACACCAGGTCGCCGTGCTGTCGACAATCCGCCGACTGCGGGTGCAGCGTGGATTGACGGTTCTCGCCGTGCTGCACGACCTGAACCTGGCGGCGGCCTTCGCGCCGCGCGTCGTCGTGCTCGACGGTGGCGCCGTTGGTGCGGATGGCCCGCCGGGTGACGTCCTCACCCCGGCGCTGGTGGAGCGTGCCTTCGGGGTGGTGGTCGACGAGGTGCTCGGGACCGATGGGAGGCGGCACCTGGCGCTGCACCTCTAGATCTGGCTCGGGTCGCCGGGCTTCTCATCTTTCTCTCATGAATCGGTCCTACGCTGTCCCAGCAAGAGGTCGGGACGATGCGTGTGCTGGTCGCTGAGGACGATGTGAAGATGGCCGGCCTTCTCAAACGGGGACTGGAGGAGGAGGGCTACGCGGTGGACGTCGCGCGCACCGGCCCGGAGGCCGTGTGGGCGGGTACCGAGAATCCGTACGATGCGATCCTCCTCGACGTGATGCTGCCAGAGCTCGATGGATTCGAGGTGTGCCGCCAGCTGCGCGCAGCGAATCGGTGGGCGCCTGTCCTGATGCTCACGGCGCGTGACGCTGTTCCCGACCGCGTCGCGGGCCTCGACGCCGGGGCTGATGACTACCTGATCAAGCCGTTTTCGTTCAGCGAGCTGCTGGCGCGCCTGCGCGCGCTCATGCGCCGTGGCCCCAGCGAGCGCCCAGCCGTGCTCAGGGTCGGCGATCTCGCCCTGGATCCCGCGATGAAGCGAGTGACCCGCGCGGATGCGCTCATCGACCTGACGCCAAAGGAGTTCGCGCTGATCGAGTTCTTCATGCGCCACCCCGGCGAAGTGCACACCCGGACCAGGATCATCGAGCACGTCTGGGACTTCGCCTACGACGGCGATTCGAACGTCGTCGACGTTTACGTTCGGTACCTGCGGGAGAAGGTCGACCGCCCGTTTGGACGACGTTCGATCGAGACGGTGCGTGGGACCGGTTATCGGCTTCGTGCGGAGTCGACCGATGCGCTTGCCGATCCGAACTAGGCTCACGCTCGTCTCGGCTGGACTGATGGCCGCCGTGCTGCTGGTGCTGGGAGCGTTCGTCTATTTGCGCTTCCATGCTGATCTGTTGGCGGCCGTCGACGCGGGCCTGCGCTCGCGCGCCGAGCTCCTGTTGAGCACCGCCACACCCGGGGAGGGTGGTGGGCTGGTGGACCGCGACGAGGCGTTTGCGCAGCTGCTCGCGCGCAACGGGGCTGTTCTCGAGTCTTCGGCCAGTGTCGGTGGCGGTCCCCTCCTGGCTGCGGACACGGTGGCGGTCCTCGAGGCCGCGACCTTCTCCGACGCCGAGGTCGCCACGGACGAGGAGGTCATCTCGGCCCGATTGCTGGCGGTGCCAGCCGCGGACGGTACCGTGCTGGTGGTGGGCGCCTCCCTCGAGGATCAGCAGGATGCGCTCGGTCGATTGCTCACCCTGCTGCTGATCGGCGGGCCGGTGGGTGTCGTCCTGGCATCTGGCGTGGGGTGGCTGGTCGCCGGGGGCGCGCTGCGACCCGTCGAGCGGCTGCGAATCGAGGCGGAGGCGGTCTCCGGCTCTGAGCCCGGTCGTCGGCTGCCCGTCCCTGCGACACGCGACGAGCTCGCTCGCCTGGGTCACAGCCTGAACCGGATGCTCGGCCGGCTGGAGGACGCCGTCGAGCGCGAACGGCGGTTTGTCGGCGATGCGAGCCACGAGCTCCGGACGCCGCTTGCCAACCTGAAGGCCGAGCTGGAGCTGGCACTCCGCCGAGCGCGGACATCCGAAGAGCTCGTCAAGGCGTTGCGCAGCGCGGCGGAGGAGACCGATCGGCTTGCCCGTCTGGCCGAGGACCTCCTCGTCCTGGCACGGGCCCAAGGCGGCCGGCTTCCGGTCCGCCGCGAGGAGCTGGACGTTGGACTGCTGATTCGCGAGACGATCGGCGGCTTCACGGGCCGCGCGTCTGAGCTTGGGATCTCGCTGGCGCCAATGCTGGAGGACGGCCTGCGTGCCGAGATCGATCCCGCGCGCGTGCGACAGGCGGTGGGCAACCTTATCGAGAACGCCCTGCGCCATACGCCAAGCGGCGGGCGGGTGGTGGTTGAGCTGAGCCATCGGGCTGGCGGCATTTCGATCGAGGTCGCGGACTCCGGCGATGGGTTCGAGCCATCGTTCCTCGAGCGGGCCTTCGATCCTTTCAGCCGCTCCGACGCCGCGCGGAGCCGGACCGACGGTGGCGCGGGGCTCGGCCTGGCCATCGTCCGGGCCGTGGCCGAAGGGCAC
>DASQFY010000178.1:0-5190 GCA_035632895.1 Candidatus Dormiibacterota bacterium | reverse complement strand
CGGCACGCCCGTGGACGAGGCCGCCTCGCGTGGGTCGCTGGCGAACCCCGAGTCACTCGACGCATTCGTGGCACTGGCCGAGGCGCGGAAGGGCTAGCCGGGATATCGCCACTGGCGATCTACGGGCACCGGAACCCGCTCCCTGGTGCCGGACGATCGCTGCGACCGATAGAGGGACGCGCGACTCGCGTCTGCGGCGCCGGATGATCGCCGCGGGCGATATTTGAACGAAGACTGGCGCGCTACATGGCCCGGATGCCGAGCAGGTTGCGGGCGATCACCATCCGCTGGATCTCGCTCGTTCCCTCCCCGATCTCGGTCAGCTTCGCGTCGCGCAGGTAGCGCTCGACCTTGTATTCGACCACGTAGCCGTAGCCGCCGTGCACCTGGATGGCGTCGTTCGTCACCTGCCGCGCCACCTCGGAAGCGAACAGCTTGGCCATCGCCGCTTCGGTCCCGAACGGTTGGCCGTTGTCCTTGAGCCACGCGGCCCGGTAGATCATCAGCCGCGCCGCATCGATCTGGGTCGCCATGTCGGCGATCATGAAGGCCACACCCTGGAAGGCGGCGATCGGCCGTCCGAACTGCTCGCGCTGCCGGGCGTAGGCCGATGCCGCCTCGTACGCAGCCTGGGCCAGCCCGAGCGCCATGGCGCCGATCCCAATCCTCCCGCCGTCCAGCGTCCGCAGAAAGAGCTTGTCGCCCTCGCCCTCCTCGCCGAGAAGGTTCGCGGCTGGAATCCGGCAGTCATCGAACAGCAGCTCCCCGGTGTTCGAGGCATGCAGCCCCATCTTCTCCTCCATCCGACCGATGGAGAAGCCGGCCGTATCGGCCTCGACGATAAAGGCGCTGATCTTGCCACTATCCGTCTCGCGGTCGGTGACCGCGGTCACGACGTAGACGCCGGCCTCGCCGGCGTTGGTGATGAAGCGCTTGTTGCCGTTCAGCACCCACGACTCGCCGTCGCGGTGCGCGCGGGTGCGTGTGCCGCGGGAGTCCGAGCCGGCGTTCGCCTCCGTGAGGCCGTAGGCGCCGAGCTGCTCGCCACTGGCCAGCGGGCGAAGGTAGCGCTCCTTCTGCTCGGGCGTGCCGGCGGCGTAGATCGGGTAGCAGCCCAGGCTGGTATGCGCGCTGACGATGATCCCGACGCTGCCGCTCGCCCGCGACAGTTCCTCGATGGTGATGGCGTAGGCCACCGAGTCGAGCCCAGTACCGCCGACATCCTCGGGATACGGCACGCCGAGCAGGCCGAGCTCCGCAGCCTTGCGGATGATATCCCGTGGAAACTCGCCCGTGCGCTCCATCTCGTCGGCGGCCGGCACGATCTCTCGTTCCGCGAAATCGCGGACGGTGCGCCGGATCTCCTCGTGCTGGGGAGAGAGGGCAAAGTCCATCGTTCGACGGCGCTCCGTTGCGGATTCCGTGGGCGGGTGGCCAAGTCTAGCGCGAGGCCCGGGAATCCGGAGCCCGCCGCGGCGAGGAGGGCGTCGAGCGGAAGCCGGTCAGCCTCGCTGCCAGCGGTCGAGCTGGCGTTGCGCTCGCTGCCTGGCGGCGCGCTGCTGGATGGCGCGACGGCGCCGGATGGAGAGCGGCCGAGGCCGCGACCGCTTGGTGTGGTTCGGCTTGCCCATGCTGACCGATAGACGCACGAAGGCCGGCCGCGGTTGCAGCGTACATCGACGTCCGAACGACGTGTCCCGGGCGTTGATTCTCGCCGAGGCGCAGCCCTATACTGCCGACGTTCGCTGAGCCTGCCGTCGACCGGCACGGACTCGCGCACCTCCTCCCAGCAGAGGGACCGAGTGCCGCCTCAGATCGACGTCCGCCTCGAACGTGTCACCAAGCGGTTCCACGACGTCGTCGCCGTCGACGACCTCTCGCTCGACATCGAGCGGGGCAAGTTCTTCTCGATGCTGGGACCGTCAGGCTGCGGCAAGACGACCACGCTGCGCATGATCGGGGGCTTCGAGGAGGCAACCTCCGGAACGATCTTCCTTGGCGAGACCGATGTCACCGGGCTGCCGCCCTTCAAGCGCGACGTGAACACGGTCTTCCAGAACTACGCCCTCTTCCCTCATCTCTCCGTATTCGACAACGTGGCCTTCGGCCTTCGGCGCAAGAAGGTGACCGATGCGGAAGTGAAGCGCCGTGCGGCGGAGATGCTTGAGCTGGTCGAACTGCCCGGCTTCGAGAATCGCAAGCCGTCCCAGCTCTCCGGCGGCCAGCAGCAGCGCGTGGCGCTTGCCCGCGCGCTCATCAATCATCCGCAGGTCCTCCTGCTTGACGAGCCGCTCGGCGCCCTCGACCTCAAGCTGCGCAAGACGATGCAGGTCGAGCTCAAGCGCATCCAGAGCGAGGTCGGCATCACGTTCATCTACGTGACGCACGACCAGGAAGAGGCGATGACCATGTCCGATCGGATCGCGGTCATGCGCGCCGGTCGGATCGAGCAGCTGGGCACACCGGAGGAGCTATATGAGCGCCCGGTGACGACGTTCGTGGCCGGATTCCTGGGAGTGAGCAACCTGCTCGAGGGAGAGGTTGCCGGGCAGGACGGCACGCTGGTCGCCATCCGGTTGAAGGATGGGACGATCCTGCGTGCACCCGCCGCAGGCGTGGACGGCGCAACCATGGTGCGCGTCGGCGTTCGCCCGGAGAAGCTGCGGGTCACGTCCGGCGGCAGCGACGCAGGGCAGGCCGAGGACGGCCTGAATGCGCTTGACGGCAAGATCCTTGATGCCAGCTACATCGGGGTCAGCACCCAGTACCTCGTGGAGACGCGCGACGGCCATCGGCTGATCGTCTACTCACAGAACCTCGAGACCGGCGGCGCCGCGGAGGCCCTGGCCGATGGACAGCCGGTTCGACTGACCTGGAGGCCGCAGCACACCTTCGTCATCGCCGGATCGGCGGAGCACGTCCCCGGCGATCCCCATAGCCCGGAAGGAGCCGAGGATGTTTGACGAGCGCAGCGAGCAAACGCGGATCGAGCGCGCCATTGCACGGGCTCTCAAAGAGCAGCCGATCTCGCGCCGCCTCTTCCTGCGGCGCACCGGCCTCGTGACGGCCAGCGCCCTCTCGCTGCCCGCCATCCTGGCGGCCTGCCAGGCCGCGCCTGCGGCGTCCGGTGGTGCCGCAACCATTCGCTGGGCGAACTGGCCGGCCTACATCGACATCGACGAGGAAACCGGCGGTTATCCGACGATCGAGGCGTTCCAGGAGGCGACGGGCCACGAGGTCACCTACACCGAGGCCGTCAACGACAACGAGGAGTTTTTTGGCACCATCAACCCGGCCCTGGACGCCGGGCAGTCGACCGGCTGGGACCTGATCACGGTAGGCGGCTGGCTGATCGAGCGCATGGTCCGGCTCGGCTACCTCCAGGAGCTCGACCATGCCAAGCTGCCGAACTTCGCAGCCAACGGCGCCGAGCTCTACAAGAACTCGTGGTACGACGCGGGTAACACTCACAGCGTGGTCTGGCAGGCCGGAATCACCGGCATCGGCTACGACCGCGACCAGACCGGCCGCGATATCACCAGCTTCGAGGATCTCCTCGATCCGGAATTCGCCGGGCGGGTGGGCATGTTCAGCGAGATGCGCGACACGTTGGAGCTGGCGATCCTGTCGCTCGGCGTCAACCCAGCGGACGCCACCACCGCCGATGCGACTCAGGCGCAGCAGAAGCTGCTCGAGGCCGCCGAGCGCGGGCAGTTCCGCAATTTCTACGGCAACGAGTACTACGACGAGCTGGCCGCCGGAAACCTGGCCCTTTCCATCGCCTGGTCGGGCGACATCACCCAGATGCAGCTCTACGACAACCCGGGAGACGTGCAGTTCGTCATCCCGGAGGAGGGCGGGCTGCGCTGGACCGACAACCTGGCGATCCCCAACGGCGCGGCGAACGTCGACGCGGTCCACCAGCTAATCAACTACTGGTACGACCCTGCGGCCGCCACGCCGCTTTCCGAGTACATCGGCTACTTCACTCCGGTCGCTGGGATCGCCGAGCTCATCCAGGCGGACGCCGATGAGGCTCGCGAGGCCGGCGACGTTGAAACAGCCGACGCCCTGGATGCGGTGGCGGCGACCGTCAACCCGACCGAGGAGCAGATCGCGAACACGCACGAGGATGCACCCCTCGACGAGGCACAGGAGGCGGAGTGGAACGCCCTCTTTCTCGAGGTCATGGCGGGCTGACCGGCCTGCCATGACTTTCCCGAGCCGCCCCGTCGATGCTTAACCGCCGAGGCCTGATCCCGTTCCTGTTCCTGCTGCCCGGCGGCGCCTGGCTGCTTCTCTTCTTCGTCGTCCCCATGCTGCTGATGCTGCTCGTCTCGCTCCAGGAGGGATCACTCAGCACCGGCTACAGCCTGACCTGGAACTTCGGGATCTATCCCGAAGTGATCAGCGAGTTCTGGGAGCAGTTCGTTCGAGCGGGGGTCTACGCCCTGATCACGACGGTCCTGACGCTGGTGCTGGGCTTCCCGATGGCCTACTTCATCGCGTTCCGGGGCGGGCGTTGGAAGAACGCCCTGCTGCTCATCGTGATCCTGCCGTTCTTCGTGAGCTTCGTCATCCGCACACTGAACTGGAAGCTGCTGCTGGCTGATAACGGCATCGTGTTCGGCGCGCTCAAGGACCTGGGGCTGCTGGACCCGGCCTTCCACCTGATCGCCACCCCCGCCGGCGTGATCAGCGGCCTCGTCTACAACTTTCTGCCGTTCATGGTGCTGCCCCTGTACGTGGCGCTCGAGAAGATCGACCGCCGCCTGATCGAGGCCGCCAACGACCTGTATGCCACCCGCGCCCAGGCCTTCTGGCGGGTGACCTTCCGCCTCGCGTTGCCCGGGGTCGTGGCGGGATCGCTGCTGACCTTCATCCCGTCGGTCGGCGACTTCATCAACGCCGAGCTGATCGGCAGCCGCGACACGACCATGATCGGCAACATCATCCAGTTCCAGTACCTCACCGCCAATGACTACCCGGCCGCGTCGGCGCTCGGCTTCGTCCTGGTGGCGCTCGTCCTGCTGCTGGTCGCCGTCTACGTGCGCGCGGTCGGCACCGAGCAGCTGACCGGCTGATGACGGCCACATCGCCACCGCTGCGGCGCACCCCCGCCGGGGCTCGGCTCTCGGCGGCCGTGCTGCCCGTCTACACGGCGCTGGTGGTGGCCTTCCTGTTCGCGCC
>DASQFY010000177.1:0-18198 GCA_035632895.1 Candidatus Dormiibacterota bacterium | reverse complement strand
CGGCGATCGGCGACGAGCCCGCCGCGACATAGACGGCGGCAAGCAGGCCCACGATCACCCCAGCCGGTACGATGAAGGCGAGGCCCGCAACCAACAGGCCGGGGCGCCCGGCCCGATCGAGGCCAACGTGCATCGCCAGCTCGGTCGAGTTCGGCCCCGGTAGGAGATCCGTGACCCCTACGAGGTCGACGAAGCGCTGCTCGCCCATCCACCGTCGTCGCTCGACGATTTCGCGCCGGATGAGTGCCACGTGCGCCGCCGGGCCGCCGAAGCCGATCACACCGAGCAGGCCGAACAGGGCCGCCAGCTCGCGCAGCCGTCGCCAGGAAGTTGCGGGGCGATCCGATTCGTCCAGGGCCCCGGCAGTATCGCAGTGGATCTCGGCGCAGGATCGCGGCGCTAAAGGGCTTATTGCACGCTTAACCTCGGATCCCTAGCCTTCGGCGGTGGCAACCGCGAGCCGGGCCCCTGCGCAGGCCGCCCAACGCCCGGTCACTAAGCTGCCGAAGGCACGGCGGCGCCTGGAGGCTGTCCCGCATCGGTACCTGAACCGCGAGCTCTCGTGGCTCGATTTCAACGAGCGCGTGCTGGCCCTGGCGGAGGATACGTCCACTCCCCTCCTGGAGCGCGCGAAGTTCCTGGCCATCTTCGCCGGCAACCTAGACGAGTTCTTCATGGTCAGGGTCGCAGGCCTGCGGCGCCAGCTGGCCGCCGGGCTGGCCATGAGCCGCTCGAGCGACGGCCTCACCACCTCGGAGCAGCTGGCGCGCATCCGCGAGCGCGTCGCGAACGTTGCGGACCGGCACGCGCGCCTGTTCGCTGACCAGATCCATCCGGCGCTGGCGGCTGCAGGCGTGCGCATCACGCGCTGGGATGACCTGAGCAAGCCGCATCGGGCATCCCTGCAGGCGACATTCTCGGAGCGCATCTTCCCGGTTCTCACGCCGCTGGCCGTCGACCCCGGACATCCGTTCCCCTACATCTCGAACCTTTCGCTCAACCTGGCGGTGCTGGTCGAGGACCCGGAGACGAAGCGGCAGCGCCACTTCGCTCGGGTCAAGGTGCCGCCGCTGCTCGGTCGGTTCGTGACTCCCGAGGAGGGAATCTTCGTGCCCCTCGAGGACGTCATCGCCGCCAACCTGGACCGACTCTTCCCGGGGATGCGGATCGTCGAGCATCACGCCTTTCGGGTGACGCGCGACGCCGACCTGGAGATCGACGACGACGGCGCCGAGGATCTGCTCGAGGCGCTCGAGGACGAGCTGCGCAGGCGACGGCTCAGCCCGGCGGTCCGGCTGGAGGTCGAAGCGAGCATGCCGGGGCACGTTCTCGAGCTCCTCATGCGCGAGCTTCAGGTCTTCGAGGCCGATGTTCAGGCGCTGCCCGGGCCGCTCAACCTGGCGGGCCTATGGGAGCTGCACGCGATCGATCGGCCGGACCTCAAGGACGCGCCGTTCCAGCCGCGAACGCACCCGGAGCTGCTGGCTGGCGACGACCTGGCGCCCGACATCTTCGCCGCCATCTCGCGCCACGACATCCTGCTTCACCATCCGTACGACGCGTTTGCCACCAGCGTGCAACGGTTCATCGAGCAGGCGGCAGCCGATCCGGGCGTGCTGGCGATCAAGCAGACGCTCTACCGCACCAGCGGCGACAGCCCCATCGTCGACGCTCTGGTCCAGGCTGCCGGGGCGGGCAAACAGGTTGTGGTGCTGGTCGAGATCAAGGCCCGATTCGATGAGCAGAACAACATCGGCTGGGCGCGAGTTCTGGAGCAGGCCGGTTGCCATGTCGTGTACGGCGTGATGGGCCTCAAGACCCATGCCAAGCTGTGCCTGGTGGTACGCGAGGAGGTCGGCAAGCTTCGCCGCTACGTCCACGTCGGCACCGGGAACTACAACCCGACCACCGCGCGCATCTACGAGGATTTCGGTCTGCTGACCGCCTCGCCGCGCCTGGGCGCGGATGTCAGCAGCCTCTTCAACTTCCTGACCGGTTACGCGCGCGATCCGGACTACAAATCGCTCATCGTCGCGCCGCGGCGCATGCGCCAGCGGCTCGTGGAGCTGATCGAGCGAGAGGCGCAACTCAGCACTCCGGCCACACCAGGGCGCATCGTTATGAAGCTGAACAATCTGGTCGACGAGGCGATCATCGATGCGCTCTATGCGGCGGCGGTCAAAGGGGTGCAGATCGACCTCATCATTCGCGCGACCTGTGCGCTACGTCCCGGGGTTCCCGGTATGAGCGACAGCATTCGGGTGCACAGCATCGTCGGCCGCTTCCTGGAGCACTCGCGGATCCTGGTGTTCGGCAATGGTGGCGACGAGGAGCTCTACGTCGGCAGCGCCGACCTCATGCACCGCAACCTCGACCGGCGCGTCGAGACCCTCGTCAGGGTCGAGAGCGGCGCGGCCCGCCGGAAGCTCAACGAGGTGCTCGGCCTGGCGCTGCGGGATAACGTCGGGACCTGGCAGCTCGACGGGGACGGGGCCTGGTCGCGTCTGGAGCCCGGTGAAGATCCATCATTCAGCCTGCAGGCCACGCTCATGGAACGCAGCGGACATCGTGCCTAGCCGCGCCGCGCATCCATGTGGGCGGCTGGCGCCCGCGAGCGGCTAGGTGGGGGGCAGCGGGCCGGCAATTCGTGCCGCGGGGGGACTCCTGTGGCGATCGCGTCCCAATGCGGCTGACAAAGGGTCCACCGAGCTGGCGATCATTCACCGGCCGCGCTATGACGATTGGAGCCTGCCGAAGGGCAAGCTCACGCCGGGGGAGACCGAGATCGACGGAGCCATTCGCGAGGTGCTGGAGGAGACCGGCTTCCACGTTCGCCTGGGCCGCTCGCTGGGAGAGACGCGTTACCTCAAGGAGCAGGACCGGATCGTTCGCAAGAAGGTGGTCCGCTGGTGGGCGATGGAGGCGACGAGCGGCGCCTTCGTCCCGACCCGCGAGGTCGATGAGCTGCACTGGGTGGGCTTCGGCGAAGCCAGGGACCTGCTGACACGCCCCACCGACCGCGAGCTGCTGGAGCGATTCGCCGTCGGGCCGGCGTCGAGCCGGATGGTCCTGATCGTCCGCCACGCCAACGCCGGCAGCCGCAGCGCGTGGGACGGCGACGATCGCGCGCGGCCACTCGACGAGTGTGGCTGGGCCCAGGCCGAGGCGCTGGTTCGCTTGCTGGCGCACTTCGACCCCGCCGAGATACTGTCCGCCGACTTCGTGCGTTGCGCCCAGACCGTGGAGCCGCTCGCCAGCGCCATGGCGCTCCCGATTCGGCCGGAACCGATCCTGTCGGAGGCCGGCTATCCGGGCCGCGAGGACGAGGCGGTTGCCCTGCTGCGAGCGATCGGCGCACCCCGTTGCGCAACGGTGTTGTGCAGCCAGGGTGACGTGATCCCGGACCTGCTCGGTCGGCTGGCTGCCGCGGACGGCGTGGAACTGCCTGCCGCGTCGAACCGGAAAGCGAGCACCTGGTCGCTGGCCTTCGACGGCCCCCTGCTGGTGGGCGCCGAGCACTTCCCGCCGCTGGAGGTGGCCGAGTGCGGCGAGGCGACGAATGGGACCGCCAGCAGCTGATCCGCGGCCACCGGGCGTTCGCCAGCGCCGCGGGAAGTGGTGCAGTCGCGCACCATGCGAGTCGTGTGCGTTGGGCGTCGAGGAGCCAATTCGGGCACCATGAGCAACCCGCCGGGACTGCTGCCGACTCACCCGTGCGGAGCCCCCGCCAAACCCGAGCAGGAGGACTGTCTGTCACAGACCCGCGAGCTCGAGCGTGGAGCCGACACCTCGGCAATAGAGCATCCGGGCCACGTGGACGACACATGGAGGCGTACTGAAATGCCCTTGCACGAACGCTCTCACAGATCCCGCCGCAGGTTCGTCGCACTCGCAGGCGCGGCGCTCGTCGTCGCTGCGGCCGTCTCGCCCGCGGCGGCGCACTCGGACGGGCGCGGATTTCTTACCGACCAGGAAGCGATGCTGATGGTTACCTCTGCGGTAGAGGCCGCCGGGGGCAGCGTCACTCCCATCATCACCGTCGGCGACATGCTCAGGAGCGGCTATCGCTTCGAGTCAATTCCGGACGGGATTTCCTTCACCGCCGGGGGCCGCTCCTCGAAGCACAACGACTCCTCCGGTCGTGGCAACGACACCATCGACGTCTACGTCAACCACGAAACGTCAAGGGTTCCGTTTCCACTGGCCGCCAATGGCGTGGACTTCAACCCCACGACCAACGCCAATGGGAGCCAGAACGACTTCGACAATTCGCAGCTCAGCAAATTGACGCTCGACGACGAGAGCATGCGCGTGCTGAGCGCATCCTTCGCCATTCCGAGCAGTGCCAACTTCCAGCGTTTCTGCTCGAACTTCCTGGCGACCCGAGAGCACGGATTCAAGGACCCGCTTCTCTTCACCAACGAAGAGGGGATCGACTGGGTCAACCGTTCAGGTCCCGCCTTCCCGGCGTTCCCCGGCGCGGCCGGCGCTCGCCAGATCGGCACGGTCGTCGCCTACGACCCGCAGAAAAACAAATATCAGCCGATCTGGGGCATGGGCCGGCTCAACCACGAGAACAGCGTCGCCATCCCCGGTTACGGCCACCCGGTGTTCCTTACCGGCGACGACCCGTTCACCACGAGCCCATCGCAGTCGCAGCTGTACTCGTATATCGCGGACAGCGGCAATGACGTCTGGAAGGACAAGGGCGATCTCTGGGCGTTCGTGTCCGACACCCCTGGCAAGCAGCAGTACGACCAATTCGGCCCCGGAGACGCGACCGTGGCCCGAGGCCACTTCATCCGGGTCCCCAGGCTCATCGCCACTGGCCGGAACAAGGACGGCAGTGAGCTGATGGCGGGCCAGGTCCCCACCTCACTCGGCGGCCCGTACCCGCTGCCACCAACCGGCCTTCCCGCTCCCAGCCAGTGGCAGACCTTCAACACGGTGCCGATCGATGGTCCCCAGTGGGTGCTCGAGTACTGGGGGAGGCAGAACGGCGTCTTCAACTTCGTTCGCCTCGAGGACATGGCGTACGACAAGAGGCCCGGCAGGTCGAATGTCGTCTACCTCGTTGACTCCGGACGTGGGACAAACGCGGCTGTGGGCACGGGCATCTCCTCCAACGGCAGGGTCTGGGAGATGGTGCTGAACCGACGTAATCCCACCAAGGTCGACTCCCTGCGGATCCTCATCGAAGGCGATGATCGGATGGTCAAGGATCCGGCCAGGATCCACCAGCCGGACAACATCGAGTCCACGCGGAACGGCCTGTACATCACCGAGGACCCGGGCTCGCAGCAGAACTTCCCGTTCGGCTCGATCTTCCCGGGCCCCAACTTCGATCCGAATGCGACGAACGCGCGCATCTGGCAGTACAAGTTCAGCGCACCGGCCGCCACCAGGCTTAACGTCGTCGCAGTAGTCGACCAGTCAGCCGACGAAGGCGGGACCGACGTCGACCCGGTCCTGGCGCCGGGCACGCACGGCTTCTGGGAGGCAAGCGGGATCATCGACGTCTCGTCCTTTTACGGGCCGGGCGCCTTCCTGGTAACGATCCAGTCCCACAGCCTGTGGGTACAAGGTCAGAACAGCACCGACGCATTGACGCGATCGGGCGGCAGGTGGTCGGTCGGTCCGGACACCTACCCCGACTGGATCAACAAGCGAGAGGGAGGACAGCTCGTCCTACTTCGGATCCCCGGCGGCTGATCCAGAAGCGGAGTTCGATACGCGTGAGTGGCCCCGCCCCGGCGGGGTCACTCACCTTTCGCCTCCCGGCGACTCGATCGCGTGAGGACCGATACGACGTCTCTTTCGTCTGCCGATCAGCCACACTTCCAGCGTTGGCAGACCGGAGAGGCGAGGGAGTAGTCCATGCTGAATTTCGAGACCAACGCCATGGCGCTGATGCATCGGCATGGCGAGGACTGGGCGCCGATGGAGGAGGTCGAGCACTCAGCCGTTGACCACGACCCCGAGCGACGCCTGCTTCGCGGCGAGCGGGTCTTCCGCTGCAAGACCTGCGACGACGAGATAAGGATCGTCAGCAGCGACGAGGCGTAGAGGGCCGTGTGGGATTCGAACCCACGACTCGAGGATTAAAAGTCCCCTGCTCTACCACTGAGCTAACGGCCCATCGATTCACGCTCAGTAGAGCACAGATTGCGCGCTGCACTCAGCGAGCGCGGCCCTCGCGCAGCATGTCGACCGACTTGGCGATGCGGCGCTGCCGCGTCTCATCGGTCTTGGCCCCCTCGATCGACCCGACGTGCCAACCCTTGTTGCTGTGCGACAGGCCGTCAAAGGTGCGCCTGGCATTCGGCTCAGCGTCGAGAGCGGCGGCGAAGTCGGGCGGCACGGTCACCTCTCGCGGCGCCGTGTCGAGCTCGATGTCGACGTCCAACTCGTCGCCGCCGGCGACGCCGGCGCCCGCGCGGTTCTGTGCGCTGACCCCGACCATGAACACGCCGCCGACGACGGCGACCGAGCTGCGGTAGGTGTAGCCGCGGATCGTCACCCGGACCTTCGGTACCTTGCCTGCCCCAAGGCTCGCTACCACCTCGTCGGGCACGCGAATGCCGGTGGCGGTCTTGTCGCCCTGCAGGATGGTGGTGCGAAACCGCATGTCATTTTCCTCCTTGGGTCGGTCGTCCTGATCATCGCTCAGCGGGGTGGGATTCGCCCAACGGCGGGGGCCCTTACCGCATGTTGACCTGCGACACCGCCGCTGCCACGCTGCAGCCGGCCCCGATCGCACGAAAGTGAGGATGCTCATGCGCCACCTGCGATTCCCGGCGGTCCTGCTGCCGTCGCTCCTCCTCGTCCTGGCCAGCTGCTCCGCAGCCTCGCCATCGGCGTCGGCGGTGACAGGAACAACAATCGACGTTGCACTCCAGGAATGGGCGGTGATCCCGGCTGTGGCGAGCACGGCGGCCGGCGAGGTCACCTTCCACATCACCAACGACGGACCAGCTGACGTCCACGAATTCGTCGTGATGAAGACCGATCTCGACCCTGCCGACCTGCCAACCGCAGCCGACGGCTCGGTTGACGAGGCGGGCGGCGAGATGGAGGTCATCGACGAGATCGAGGACATCCCGGTCGGCGAGAGCATGGACCTGACCGTGACGTTGGCCGCGGGCAGCTACATCTTGCTCTGCAACATCTACACCGCGGACGAGGACGAGGCCCACTACGAGATGGGGATGCGCACCGCGTTCACGGTGGAGTAGCCGGGCGGCTGCGCTTTTGAGGCTTTGGCTTTGGCTTCGCTGCCGCGCGGGCATCGGGCTCCATCGGCGCCAGAAAGACCTCCGGCAGGCCTGAGCGGAGGGTGCCGGCTCCGCCGAGGGCTTCCGCGGGGGCGTCATCGGTCCTGGCCAGAGCGTTCGGGGTAGCAGGGCCCTCCCGCACCGATGGCCGCGCCGCGGCCGACGTCTGCAGGGTGTGGACGACGTCGCGAACGCGAAACTGCTTCGTGACGCCGCGCTCGTCGATGTAGTCGACGCGATCGCCGATTCGCGGCAGGGGCGCCGGGTGCTCGAGATCCGCGCCGCGATAGTCCTTGCCGTCGGGAAAGTACACGGTGTACGGCATGCCACCCGGCCAGACTTCGGGGGCATCCTGCCGATTGCCATGTGCCGCCCGCTCGTCGTGCTTCTTGGGCTTCTTGTTGGCCACGGCGTGTCTCCTCGTGGGATCGCAGTCACATGCAGTGTGGCAGGGTCATGCTAGATTCGGCCACGTGCGCTGGATCCTGCTCTGGATGGCCCGGAACCGATGGCTGCGGGACCACCTGCCCCGCCTCTGGTTCGCTCGCCGAGCGGTGCGCAAGTTCATGCCGGGTGAGACGATCAGCGACGCGCTCGAGGCAGGAGAAACCTTCCGATCGGATGGGATCGGGGTCCTGTACACGCACCTCGGCGAGAACGTGACCGACCTGCGCCAGGCGCAGGCCGTGGCCGACCATTACCACGAGATGCTGGACAGGATCGGCGCCCGGGGCCAGGACGCGGAGATCAGCGTCAAGCCGACGCAGCTTGGCCTGGACGTGGATTCGGAGACCCCGCTGGGTCACCTGGAGAGCCTGGCGGCGCACTCGGCGAAGGTAAACGGATCGCTGTGGATCGACATGGAGGGCTCGGCCTACACCGATGCCACCCTCGACCTGTATCGGCGTCTGAAGGCGCAACACGCCAACGCGGGTGTCTGCCTGCAGGCCTACTTGCGCCGCACCCCGGCCGATGTGAACGCGCTGCTGCCCTTGAATCCCCAGATCAGGATCGTAAAGGGCGCGTACGACGAGCCCGCCGACATCGCCTTCCGGCGCAAGGCGGACGTTGACGCGGCCTTCCAGTCACTGTGCGTGCTGATGCTCCCCTACGCCGGCCGCGGCGAGCTGCGTCTGGCGCTCGGCACCCATGACACGAACCTGATCGAGCGAGTCGCCGACTACGCGCGTGGCGCGGGCATCGGCATCGATGCGTTCGAGGTGCAGATGCTGTACGGCATCCGCACGGACCAGCAGCGCCGCCTGGCAAAGGAGGGCTATCGCGTCCGCGACCTGATCGCCTACGGCGACGCCTGGTACGCGTGGTACATGCGCAGGCTGGCCGAGCGGCCGGCGAACGTGGCCTTCGCGCTGCGCCAGCTGATCGGTTAGTCGAAGGACGGAGGATCGGATGCGAGTTCTGTTGGTCGGCGTGGGGACCGTGGGCGAGGCGATCGCCAGGATGGCGGGGCAGCATGACTGGTGCGAGGCGATGGTCCTCGCCGACTACGACCTCGAACGAGCGACCGCCCTCCAGCGCGAGCTGGGTGATGCGGGCCGCTTCCCGGCCGAGCAGATTGACGCGGGCGACAGCGCCGCGGTGGCGGAGCTGGCGCGGCGACATCGGGCTGACCTGGTCATGAACGCGGTCGACCCGCGCTTCGTGATGCCGCTCTTCGACGGCGCCTTCGCCGCCGGCGTGGACTACATGGACATGGCCAACAGCCTCTCGCGTCCACATCCGGAGGAGCCGTACGCCAGGGCCGGCGTGAAGCTGGGCGACGAGCAGTTCGCAAAGGCCGGGGAGTGGGAGCGCGCCGGACGACTGGCGCTGCTGGGCATGGGCATGGATCCCGGCCTGACCGACGTCTTCGCCGCGTACGCCGCCAAGAACCTGTTCGACGAGGTCGACGAGGTCCACGTCCGCGACGGTGGCGACCTGCACATCCCCGGCTACGCCTTTGCCCCGGTCTTCTCGATCTGGACCACCATCGAGGAGTGCCTCAACCCACCCGTCATCTGGGACGGGGAGAAGCGCGATTGGTTCACCACCGAGCCGTTCAGCGGTTCGGAGCTATTTCCGTTCCCGGACGGGATCGGCCCGGTGGAGTGCGTGAACGTCGAGCACGAGGAGGTGCTCCTGGTGCCGCGCTGGATCCCCGGCGTCAAGCGTGTCACGTTCAAGTACGACCTCGGCTCCGACTTCATCCAGAAGCTGAAGTTCCTGCACGAGATCGGCCTCGACCGGGTCGAGCCGGTGACCGTGCGAGGAGTCCAGGTCTCGCCGCGAGACGTGGTGGCGGCGGTCGTACCGGACCCGATCACGATGGGCGACAAGATGATCGGCCGCGCGATCGTGGGCACCTGGGTGATCGGGCGCAAGGACGGCAAGCCGCGCGAGGTCTTCCTGTACCAGATGGCCGATGCGCAGGAGACCCTGGCGCGCACCGGCTCGCAGGTGGTCGGCTGGCAGACCGGCTTCAACCCGGTGATCGCCATGGAGCTGCTCGCCACCGGCGCCTGGTCGGGTGCCGGGGTGCTGGGCCCGGAAGCCCTGGATCCCGATCCCTACTTCGCGGCCCTCGACCGCCACGGGATCCATCACGCCATGGTCGAGATGGAGCCCGGCGCCCACCGAGCCACCTAGAGGCCATGTTCGACCGCCCGCAGCCATCGGCCTAGACTGGTTGGCCAGACCGATGAATGAGGAGCAGTCCATGAACGTTGACGAGATGCTGACCGGCGCGCGCGACGCGGTCACGGTGAAGCGGGTCTACGGCGATCCGATCGAGAGGGACGGGATCCTGGTCGTGCCGGCCGCCAAGGTGAGCGGCGGCGGTGGCGGCGGGGCCGATGCCCAGAACAACGGTGGCGGCGGCTTCGGGATCGCGGCCAAGCCGGCCGGCGCCTGGGTGATCAAGGGCGGGGAGGTCGAGTGGCAGCCTGCCCTCGACATCAACCGGATCGTGCTCGGCGGCCAGATCGTGGCGATCTTCTTCTTCCTGTTCCTGCGCACGCTGGTCAAGAGCCGCGCGGCTAAGCGGTAAAGACCACCCGCAACACCCTGGCCTCGCCATCGGGGCCGGCGGTCAGCCGCAGGCTGCCTGGCCCCTGCGCCACCGCCACCTCGCCCGGCCCCTCGGGGAGGTTCGAAGCGTCGGCGCGCAGCGCGGCGACCTGCCCGCCATCGCCATCGGTCACGGCAACCGAGCCGCTGAGCGGGTACAGGTAGGCTGCCTCGTCATCGCCAAGGCCGAGCTCGAGCGAGCCGCCGGGTGGCAATGTGCTGTCGAGGTAGCGCCGAAAGGTCGACAGGTTCACCCGGAAGGGTGAAGCCGGACCGATCAGCTGCAGCGTCTCGCCGTCGCCGTCGGGGGATCGCGGCCGGTCGGCGGAACGCAACACGTCGAACGAGGCGACCGGGATCTCCGGCACCGCGTCCGGTCGGTAGACCAGGATGAAGGCGCGGCTCATCTCGCCGGGAGGCGCCCCGTTCCATTCACGATGGTACATGCCGCGGACCCCCTCGGTGAGGCGGGCGAGGTCGCCGGTGTTCATTTCACCCGTGATCCCGTTCAGCGCGTCGTCGTGCTCCACGCGGCCGGCCAGGATGTAGAAGAGCCGCTCGTGGTACCGATGCGGGTGATGGCCGATCCCGAAGCCGGGGTCGAAGAAACCGTCGTGGATCATCACGAACGGACCGACCTGCTTGACGGCCGCGTACGGTCCCACGCTCTCGATTGCGATCAGCCCCGGCACGCCGAAATCAGCCTCGCCGACACGGTAGAACTGGTCGGAGCCGATGACGCTCAGCTGAGGTGTAGCGGTCCGCATCGGTCCATTCTGGCAGTCGGAACGCACGAACGCCGCCCGGCGGGGGGCGGCGTTCGATCTGAGGGTCTGTGGTTGCGGGGGACGGATTCGAACCGACGACCTTCGGGTTATGAGCCCGACGAGCTACCACTGCTCCACCCCGCTCTTTCATGCTAGCCACCGCGCCGACTTCGGTCAATCGAACGAAGGTGCCAACGGGAGCGTCGGCTACAATCGCAGCGTGGTCCGCCACGCGGCGGCCTGCCCCGGACGCACCAGCCTCAAGACCGATTCGTCCGCAGGAGGGTTCGCGCGCGCACATGGCCGTCAACCCCAAGAAGCTTCGACCGTACGACGAGCCGCCACGCCGGCGCCGCTCGCTCGCCCCCGGCGAACCCGACAGCGCCGCCAAAGCGTTCCTGGTGGTCGCGGCGCTGTGGCTGCTGGTCGCCACCGGCCTCGGGGCGGCCTGGATCGGCGGACTCCTCTTCCCCGAGCAGCTGACTTTCAGGTTCGAGATCCCGCTGCCGATCATCGGTGCCCTGCCGATCGAGATCAGCTCCTCGACCGACGGCGCCGCCTTCACCAACGCGCTGGTCTACGGCTGGCTCTCGAACGCGGCCTTCGGCGCGATTCTGTTCATCACCCCGCGCATCAGCGGCGCGCGCCTGGCCGGGGAGCGGATGGCCTTCATGGCGGTGGGCGCATGGAACCTGGCCGTGGCGGGCGGGATCGGGGCTGTCTACCTGCCGACCGTGGCCCAGCCCGGTCGCCTGGCCGAATTCCCGTTCCTGATCGACGGCCTGATGCTGCTCGCGATGCTGATGGTGAACGCCGTCTTCTGGCGCACGGTCGTCTCGGCGCGCCAGCGGCTGCCGTACGTCAGCATCTGGTTCTTCGGCGTGGCGCTGCTCGCCGTGATGGGCGTCTACGCGCTCGGGGCTGCCGCAGAGCTTGGCGTGTTCCTGATCAGCCTGGACCAGACAGTGGTGGCCCTGGTGAAGGGCTTCATGGCCCGCTCGATCGAGACCTACTGGGTGCTTGGCGTCTCGTTGGGGACGCTCTTCTACGTCGTCCCGCGGGCGACCGGCAACCCGCTCGCCAGTATCGGGATGGCGATGACGGCCTGGCTGCTGTGGGCTGGTCTCTCGGCCATGTCAGCTCTCGGGGCGCTCGTGGATCCATCGGTCCCGTTCGTGATCACCATGCTCGGCAACGTCGGCACCATGCTGCTGGTCGCGCCCGTCTACCTGACCGTGGCGACCCTGGCGCTGACGATCCAGGGACGCTGGTCGCTCGTCCTGTCGGCCGGTACCCTCGCGTTCGCCGTGGTGTCGATGGCGTTCCTGCTGGCCACCGGTCTGCTTGAGGCGATCGGAGCCCTGCGCACGGTCCAGGGGCAGGTGCGCGGCACGGAATGGGGCATCGGAGTCTGGCTGTTCGGCTCGCTGGGAACTGCCACCTTCGCCTCCTTCGCCGTGATCGACCATGCCACCCCGCGGCTGTTCCGGCGCGATTGGGGCGGCACCGTCCTGACCGATGCGCAGCTGTGGGCCACCTTCGCCGGCGCCACGCTGGCCGGTGTGGCGCTGATATTCGGCGGCATCGCGCACGGCTCGCTCCTCGCCCAGGCGGCCCCGCCGGACGAGATCACCGGCACCCTGCGCTGGTTCCTGATGGCGGCGGGCGCCGGCATCAGCCTTGCGGCGCTCGGCTCGGCGGCCCTGCTCGGCGCGCTGTTCCTGATGTACACCACCGCTCGAAAGGCAACCTACGCGGCGGCCGATGCCGTCGCCGCGGCGGGGGGCCACTGACCCGATGACCGTCCACACCCCGATCGAGACGCGGAACACATTCCCGCGCTGGGCGGTGGGCCTGACGGTGCTCGTCTTCCTGGTCGGGGGTGTCTACTTCGCCGGCAACCTGAGCGGCGAGAACCCACCGATCATCGGCCGCCCGTCGCCCTCGGCAGGCGGTGGTGGTCCACAGGTGGCGCTGGGCATCATCCGAGACGCGGGATGCCAGTCCTGCCACGGGCCGGACCTGGCGGGGCAGGCCAGCTTCCCGAGCCTGCACGGCGTGAAGGACGGGCCGGTCAGCGAGAACCTCCAGGACCTGTACGCCGAGCGTCCCGACGATTGGGCCGAGCTGTGGATCGACGGCACCGATCCCGCCGTCGCCGGCCTCGATCGAGGGGGAATGCCAGCCTTCGGCGAGACCCTCACCCCCGAGCAGATCGCCGCTGTCGTCGAGTACCTGAAGACGCTGCCGTGACGGATCCGGCCGCGCGGCCGGCACGCACCGTCCCGGTCCTCATCGGCGCGGCCGAGATGGCGCAGATCGACGAGGACGCGCAGCGACTCGGCCTGTCGCAGGATGCGCTGATGGAGAGCGCCGGCGCCGGCGTCACCGAGGTGGCGCTGGCCGAGCTGACGCGCCTGGCGGAGGAGGTGCAGGGCCCCGGCGGGCCGCTGGGCGAGCCGGCCCTGACGGCATTCTTCTGTGGCCCCGGCAACAACGGCGGTGACGGCTTCGTGGCGGCCCGCCGCCTGGCGGCGGCCGGCCGGCGGGTGGTAGCCGTCCTGGTCGGCGACCCCGGCCGGATCACGGCCGAGCCCGGCAGCGCCGCCACCGCGCATAACTGGACGGTCATCCAGGCCATGGCCTCGGCCGGATCGCTCGAGCTGTTCGTGGCACCCACCCCGGAGCTGCTGCTCCAGCTGCGGCCCCGTCTCTCGCCGGCGTCACTGGTGGTGGACGCGTTGCTGGGCAGCGGAGCCCGCGCCCCGTTGCGCGAGCCGATCTCCACCGCCGTCGACCTGGTGAACGCCATTCGCACCCACGCCGGGGCCGCCAGCCGGCCATGCAGCGTGCTGGCGATCGACACGCCGACCCTGGTCGACCTGACCGATGGCACGCGGTCCACTCCGGTGGTGGCGGCCGACGTGACTGTCACCTTCCATCGCGCCAAGGCGGGCTTCGCCCTGGACCGAGAGTCGCGGCGACTGGCCGGCCGCTACTACGTGGCGCCGATCGGCATCCCGCTAGAGGCCGAGGAGGGGATCGTGCCGCCGGACGGCGAGTTCCCGCCGGCCCGCATCGCGCAGATCACATGGCAGGAGCCGGTGCCCCGCGAGGACGAGGGCTTCGTCCGGCCGGGTGGGGGCGTGGCCTCGGGTCCTGGGATGGAGGACTAGCTACTCCCGGGCTTGAGTAATGGCTGGCCTGCTGCGCACGCCGGGCAGTCCGCCGCCTCCCACGAGTCGATCTCGATCCGCCCCAGCGACACGATCGGGCAGCCCAGCTCCACCGCCGCTGTCGAGCGGTCCACGATCACCGCCGCGGCCAATGGCTCGGCTCCGGCGGCTCGTACCGCGCGCGCCGTCTCGGCCAGCGACGCGCCGGTCGTCAGGATGTCGTCCACCAGCACGACTCGCTCGTCGGCGGCGACCGGCCAGCCGCGGCGCAGGGAGCGGACGCCGCGCTCGAGAGGTTCGGCGAAGACGCCGCGCACCGTGCGATCCAGCGACGCCTCCAACTGGCGGGCCGTCTCGAAGGCAAGCAGCACCCCGCCGGTGGTCGGGCCCACGACGAGGGTCGGATCGTGCGGAGCGAGCGCCGCAGCGAGACGCCCGCCGATCTCCACCGCCAGCGAGGGGTACTGGAGCACGGCGAACTTCTCGAGGTAGCGGTCGGAGTGGCGGCCGCTCTTCAGCAGGAAGTGGCCCTTCCGGAGGGCGCCGGCCGCCTCGAACAGATCCTCGATGGAGGCTGCGGCGAGGTCCTGCCGCTCCATCGGGCCGTGGTCGTCCTTACTCGTAGACAGCGCTGAAGTCGACCGCCGGGTACCTCTCGGAGAGCGCATCGGTCACCCACTGCAGGACGTCTGCGGGGTCATAGAAGTCGGCGATCACCTTGGCGTCGGTGACGGTCAGCCCGGTCCGCCGAGGCTCGATGCTGAGGGCCGAACCTGCCGGCAGATCGGTCAGGTCCAGGCTCGTCTCGAAGCGGCCGTCGGCCCGCAGGACGAGCGTGTCCTCTTCCTCCTCCAGGAGGGTCAGGTCGCCGGTGCGGGCCAGCACCTCGGCGGCGTTGGCCGCGAACTCGCGCAGCACCTGCTTCTGTTGCTCGCCGATCTGGCTGCGGAAGGCGTCGGCTAGCTGCCAGAGCCGCTGCGCCGCCAGCGTCTCCTGCTGGGTGGGAGGCAGGTCGGCCTGCCAGTCGGCCTCAGCGGGCTCGACCAGCTCCTCCTGGGTCGCCAGCTCGTCCGCCGGAATGAGGTGGCTGGCGGGGTCGCGTGCCGCCTCGATCAGCCAGGCGAAGATGTCGGCCGGGTTGTAGAGCTCCACGATCTCGCTGAACGAGTCGACCACCTGCTCCTCGTCGTACCACTCGTTGTCGGCCGGGTCCTGGTAGGTGAGCCGTGTCGTCCAGGTCTCGTCCACCGGGTGGAAGACGAGGTAATCCTGGTCGTCGTCGACGAGCTTGATGGGACCGATCTCCCGCAGCCGCTCACGGTTGGCGTCCACGAAGCGGCGCAGCTGCTCGGTCGCCTCGTACACGAAGTCGCGCCGCTCCAGCTCGGCCTCGCCGGCGAGCTCGCGCAGGGCGGTGATGCGGGGAGCGCTCACGGCTTGTACTCAAAGTCAGAGCCCATCCGCTCGCGCAGGAAGATGGTGTGCTTCTTGTCGAAGACCGACTCCGCGATCCAGTGGCCGAAGCCCCTGGTCGACGGGTCGGCGTAGAGCTGATCGAGGACGGCGTAGTTGGGCAGGTCGAGAATGACGACGTTGTTCCACGTCGAGCCCTCGGTGACGTTGAACCAGCCCAGGAAGCGGATGCCGTACTGGCGCTCCATGCGGCGCATCTCCGCCGGAAACCCGCCGCGGCTCGGGAACGCGCCGCGCATGGCGCGCTTGAAGAGCGTGTCGCGCCCCTTGCGGACGTTGAAGAAGGTCATCATCAGCGGCATCAGCCGGGCCCTCCTTCATCCGTGGTCTCCTCAGCCGGTGGCTCGGTCGTGATGACCCGGGGCGGCTGTTTCGCGCCACCGATGACGCGGCCGCGGCCGCGCCTCCGATCGGCGAAGAAGACGCGCAGCAGGAAGACGGCGGTCATGCTCACGAAGAAGAGCAGGACCATGTCGATGAACAGCAGCGCGGCCAGCACCCAGACCGGCCAGGCGAGACTGAAGAGCCCGACCGGGATGAGGAGCAGGATGATCGCGAACAGGATCGCTTGCCAGATGAAACAGCCAAAGCCGGGCCCCTCGTTCGGGTCGAGCTCCTCGTTGTAGCGGAACGACATCCATCACTCGCGTGGGGTGCGTGGTGGCGGAGCGCATGGTCCCACATCCTACCGACCGCTGCCGCTGACGCGCCGAGTTGCGCCCCCGCGGGTCTAGTGGGGAAGAAACGCCGGATTCAGGCCCGTGGATGCTCGGAAGTTACGCTCTTGGGGGAATGGACGGTCCCGGGATGCCGCTGCTTCGTACTTGGACCCGCCCCAGCGCAACTTGGGCAGATCACGAGTTGCCCAGCTCGTCGAGCCCGTCGCGGTACGTGATCCGCCCGCTCGCCACGGTCAGCAGAACGACACCCGGCAGCTCACGACCCAGGAGCGGCGTGTTCGTGGACGCAGAGGCGAGCCCCGCCGGCTCGACTCGCCAGGTCGCGTGCGGGTCGACCACCGCCAGGTCTGCGAGTGCTCCTGGGCGCAGGCTGCGTTCCTCACCGATCATGGCGGCAGGCCGGGTGGCGAGCGCGGCGACCAGCTCGGGCAGGCCCAGGCGCCCGGCAGCCACCGCGGCGAGCCCGATCGAGAGAGCCGTCTCCAGGCCGATCATCCCCGGCGCGGCGGATGCGAACTCGACCGCCTTACGCTCGAGCGGGTGTGGGGCGTGGTCGGTCGCGACGGCGTCGACAGTGCCATCGGCGACGCCGGCGAGCAGCGCCAGTGCGTCGTCGCGGGTGGGAAGCGGCGGGTTGACGCGACAGGCCGAGTCGTACGCGAGGGCCGGGTCCAGGGGGATGGTGAATGGGTCAACGGCCACGCCAGAGGGTTCCTCCCAGGCGAAGCTGCGGTCGCCCGCGACCCACGCGTCGGTGAGGGCCAGATGGTGGGGCGTGACGTCACAGGTGACGTGCACCCCGCGCGTCTTGGCACGCCGCACCGCCTCCAGCCCACCCGCCGTCGACAGGTGCGTGAGGTGCAGCCAGCCGCCGGTCTCCTCCGCCAGCCCGATGTCGCGCTCGACGACGGACAGCTCCGCGCTCGCCGGCCAACCGGCGAGCCCCAGGCGGGTGGCGGTCGACCCGGCGCGCATGCTCGTGCCCGCGGCAAGTGCAGGCTCCTCGGCATGCTCGATGAGCGGCAGCTCGAGCGGCGCCAGGTAGGCCAGAAGCCCCCGCGCCATCCGGGCGGAGGCGACCGCCGTCCCGTCGTCACTGACGCCGGCGATGCGCAGTGGCACCAGCGCGCCGACCTCGGTCATCTGCTCTCCCGCGCGGCCCAGCGTGGCGGCCGCCACGACCCGTACCCGGCACGCCGCGTCGCGCGCCCGCTCAATCACGAAGGCCACGCGGCCCGCCTCGTCGAGGGCGGGGTCGGTGTTCGGCATCGCGCAGACCGTGGCGTAGCCGCCGCGAGCTGCCGCGCGAGCACCCGTCTGGATCGTCTCCGACCGCACGTCTCCCGGCTCGCGCAGATGGGTGTGCAGGTCGCACAGGGCGGGGATCGCCAGCAAGCCGGTGCCGTCGAGGTTCGGCAATCCGGGCGGCGCTGCGCCGGGGTCGGTCAAGACCCCATCCACCACCGCCAGGTCGCCCATCGCATCGGTTCCGGTTGACGGGTCCACGATCCGAACCCCGTCCAGCGTGAAGCTGGCCGGGGCATCGGTCAGGGAGCCGAAGGGGCTCAAGCCGCCAGCAGGGCGAGGACCGCCATGCGCACCGCCACCCCGTTCGTCACCTGCCGCCCGATCAGGCTGCGTGGGCCGGCCGCCAGCTCCGGGGTGACTTCCACCCCCTCGTTGGTGGGGCCGGGATGCAGCAGCGGCGCGCCCGGCTTGGCCAGGGCCATGCGTCGCTCGTCCAGGCCCCAACGGGCGGTGT
>DASQFY010000176.1:0-2992 GCA_035632895.1 Candidatus Dormiibacterota bacterium | reverse complement strand
GCGGCCAGCGCCGGATACAGGATCTGAGCCACTAGGCTCGACTTCCCCGAGCCGCTGACGCCGGTGACAGCCACGAAGCGGCCGAGCGGGAAGGCGACGTCGATCCCGCGCAGGTTGTTCTCGCGGGCGCCGCGGACCGTCAGCCAGGCGCCACTTCCCGGGCGACGCCGGCGCGGGACCGGCACGGACCGATCCCCGCGCAGGTAGGCCGCGGTGATCGACTCCCTGTTGTCGAGCAGCGCCTCCAGGGACCCCGAGTGGATCAGCTTGCCGCCGTGCTCGCCGGCCCCGGGACCGATGTCGATCACCCAGTCGGCGGAGCGGATCGTCTCCTCGTCGTGCTCCACCACCACCAGCGTGTTGCCCAGGTCGCGCAGCCGCATGAGGGTCGCGATCAGCCGGGCGTTGTCACGCTGATGGAGGCCGATCGACGGCTCGTCGAGGATGTACAGGACGCCCATCAGGCTCGAACCGATCTGGGTCGCCAGCCGGATCCGCTGCGCCTCACCACCTGACAGCGTCCCGCTGGCGCGATCGAGGGTCAGGTAGTCGAGGCCGACATCGACCAGGAATCCGAGCCGGGCCCGGATCTCCTTGAGCACCTGTCGCGCGATGTGGTTCTCGCGCTCGGTCAGGCGCTCGGGCATCCGCCTGAACCATTCCAGCGCATCGGTCACCGACTGCCTGGTGGTCTCGGTGATGTTCCGATCCCCGACCGTCACCGATACGGACTCCGGCTTCAGCCGCATCCCGTTGCAGGTGGGACAAGGCCGGGTGGTCATGTAGCGCTCGATCTCGGTCTTGATCATCTCCGAGCCGGTCTCCCGGTAGCGGCGCTGGAGGTTCGGCACCACCCCCTCGAAGGTCGTCCGGAAGGTGTGGGTGTTCCCGTTGCGCGCCTGGTAACGGACCTCGATCCGCTCACCGCCGTTGCCGTGCACAAGGATGTTGCGCGCCTCCTCGGAGAGCTGCGCCACCGGCTGGTCCGTGCGAAAGCCGTACCGCTCGGCAACGGCATCCACGATCTTGGCGAACCACGATTCGGTGGTCGCCAGGCGACGCCAGGGCAGGATCGCGCCCTCGGCCAGCGA
This sequence comes from Candidatus Dormiibacterota bacterium, assembly GCA_035632895.1. GTDB lineage: Bacteria > Chloroflexota > Limnocylindria > QHBO01 > QHBO01 > DASQFY01. The sequence goes on along the minus strand of DASQFY010000176.1, from coordinate 1,901 downwards.
GAGCTCCGGATCCGGCAGCACGAGGTCGGGATCGATTTCCAGCCGGCTGCCGAGCCCGGTGCAGTCCGGGCAGGCGCCGTGCGGCGAGTTGAAGCTGAAGTTGCGAGGCGCCGGCTCCTCGAAGCTGCCGCCGTGCTCCGGGCACGCAAAGCGCTCGCTGAAGAGCCGATCGCTGCCTTTCTTGCCATCGTCGGGCAGATGGACGAGCAATGCCCCGTCGGAGAGGCGCAGCGCCGTCTCGATCGAGTCGGCCATGCGCGATGCGTCGGGTCGCGGCGTCCCGTCGTCATCGGTCCGGCGCACGACCAGCCGGTCGACCACGACTTCGATCGAATGCTTGAACTTCTTGTCGAGCGTGATCTCCTCATCGAGGTCGTGGAGCTCGCCATCCACCCGCACGCGGACGAAGCCGGCCTGCTTGGCACCGGCGAGGAGCTTCTCGTGCTCGCCCTTGCGGTCGCGGACCAGCGGCGCCAGCAGCAGGATGCGCGTGCCTTCCGGCAGGTCATAGAGCTGGTCGACGATCTGCTCCACCGTCTGGCGCTCGATCTCACGCCCACAGATCGGGCAATGCATCCGCCCGATTCGTGCGAAGAGCAGGCGCAGGTAGTCGTAGATCTCGGTGACGGTGCCGACCGTGGAGCGCGGGTTCCGCGACGCCCCCTTCTGGTCGATGCTGATGGCCGGGCTCAGGCCGTCGATCTGGTCGACGTCCGGCTTCTCCATCTGACCAAGGAACTGGCGTGCATAGGCGCTCAGCGACTCGACATAGCGGCGCTGGCCCTCGGCGTAGATCGTGTCGAAGGCAAGGCTGCTCTTGCCGCTGCCGGACAGCCCGGTGATCACGATCAGGCGGTCGCGCGGCATCTCCACGTCGAGGTTCTTGAGGTTGTGTTCGCGCGCGCCGCGCACGACGATCTTGTCGCTGGGCATCGGTCCGATCATATCAGACCGATGCGAACGCCCGTTCTGTTTTGCGATCAGGCGAGTACGATCCCTGTTGCTGCTGGTGGCCCGGTGGTAGTCTTTCGGCCTTCCCGAGCGGAATGGGTAGTGGGAGGTCCGCTTCATGAGACGGGGCCGATCGTTCGAGATCTTTCCGAAGTCACGGGCCGCCGTCGGATGGGCGCGCCGCGTGCGGTTCGCGCCCGCACTGGCCGCGGCGGCCCTGCTGGCCAGCGCATGCACGGGAGCCGGCTCCGGTTCCGGGTCGGGATCCTCATCGGTTCCGGCTTCGAGCGCGGGCGGAGGCGGTGGTTACCCTGACGGACCGATCACCTTCGTGGTGCCGTTCACAGCCGGCGGCCCGACCGACACGGTGACGCGCCTGATCGCCGCGCCCATGGGCGAGACGCTCGGCGCGACGATCGTCGTCCAGAACGTGGAGGGCGCCGGCGGCACGGTCGCCGCGGGAGAGGTCGCGAACGCAGAGCCCGACGGCTACACGGTGCTGATGCACCACATCGGCATGTCGACCGCACCGACCCTCTACACCGACCTGGGGTACGACCCGCTCAGCGACTTCAGGACAATCGGGCTCGTCACCGAGGTGCCGATGACGATCATCGGTCGCAAGAATCTCGAGCCAACTACCCTCGAGGAGCTGGTGGAGTACGTGAAGGCGAATGGCGAAGCGGTGAGGTATGCCAATGCCGGCATCGGCGCGGCGTCGCACCTCTGCGGGCTCCTGTTCCAGAGCGCCATCGAGACCACCGTCACTGAGGTTCCCTATGACGGAACTGCCGACGCTCTGACGGCGCTCGTCGGCAGTGGCGCCGGTGATCCCGCCGATGCTCAGGTCGATTTCCTCTGCGACCAGACGACGAACACCACCGGCAACATCCTGGCGGGCGAGGTCAAGGCCTACGCCGTGACCACCCCCGAGCGGGTAGCGTCGCTGC
>DASQFY010000175.1:0-7156 GCA_035632895.1 Candidatus Dormiibacterota bacterium | reverse complement strand
GTCCGGCGCGCAGCTCGGCCACCCAGTCGGCTGACGGTCGCAGCGGGGGCAGATCGGGCTCGGGGAAGTAGCGGTAGTCGTTCGCCTCCTCCTTGCTTCGCTGCGAGATGGTGCGTCCGGCGTCCTCGTCCCAGCCGCGCGTCTCTTGCACCAGGCGCTCCCCCGTCTCGAGCGCCTCGGCCTGGCGGGCGACCTCGAACTCCATGGCGTGCTCCAGCGAGCGGAAGCTGTTGAGGTTCTTGACCTCGACCTTGGTGCCGAAGCTCTCGGTGTCCATCGGTCGCAAGCTGACGTTGCCCTCGATCCGCATGGATCCGGTTTCCATGTCCCCGTCCGAGGCACCGATGTAGCGCAGGATGTCTCTCAGCGTCTCGCCATATGCGCGCGCCTGGGCGGGCGAGCGGACGTCTGGCTCGGTCACGATCTCCATCAGCGGCACGCCGGCCCGGTTGAAGTCGACCAGCGTGTGGCCGCGGCCGCCGTGCTGGAGCCGGGCGGTGTCCTCCTCCAGGTGGGCGCGGGTGATTCCTATCGTTATCTCCCCCTGTTCCGCCGGGACGGGCACGAGCAGCCGGCCGTCACTGCACAGCGGCAGCGCGTACTGGCTGATCTGGTAGCCCTTTGGCAGGTCCGGGTAGAAGTAGTTCTTGCGTTCGAAGCGGACCGCATCGGTCTCGACATGGCAGTCCAGCGCCAGCCCCGTCAGCATGGTGAGCTCCACTGCACGGCGGTTGATGACTGGCAGGGTTCCGGGCATGCCCAGGCAGATGGGGCAGACCCGGGTGTTCGGCTCGTCCGGCTGGTTCGGCGCCGGCGCCGTGGGACAGGCGCAGAACATCTTCGATTCGGTTCTGAGCTGCGCGTGGACCTCGATGCCGATGACGGTCTCGTAGCGGGTCGCGATCGACATGTTTCAGATTGTAGTGGCGGGTTCGTGCGTGGCTATGCCGGTCGATTGTTCGTGTGGTGAACATTGCGGCCATTGGCGCGGGTTCCCACGCGATATCAGTGCCTCCCGATGGTCATTTGGCTCATCCGGCTAACCAGATGACCACTGGCGAGGGTGTCTGGGCCATTCCGCCGGTGCTCGATGGTCAGAATGTTCGTGGGGTGAACAACGCCGATTCCTTGCAACGGCATGCTGCGCGACCCTCCCCGCGTGGCTGCTAGGCTGCTCCTGATGAGAATCGGCGAATGGGACACCCTTGGGCGAGCGCGAGCCCTCCTGCAGAAGGAGCTGGGTGACCTTGGCGCCAACGAGCTGGCCGCGCACGTCACCCTGAGCCAGGAGAGCGGGCGGCTTCGCATTTTCGTTGCCACCGACCTCGGACTGCTCGAATACAGCTACGCGCCGCAGGGCTCGGACCCGGAGGGACCCTGGCTGCTGCGTGGTCAGCTGCATAGATGGTCGATGGTCAAGGCGCTCCGGCTTCAGACCGATGCGCAGCTCGACGATGAGACCGGTGAGGTGCGTTCACTCTGGCGGCTGATAGCTGACGACCCGAAGATCGAGCTCTCGGCCGACTCGGCCGGTGTGGGTGAGCATTCCACCGCCGGGCTGCTCCCGTTCGCCAAGGCCTGCCTGGCGATGGCCAACTGATCGGTCGCCGCCGTGCGACGCTTTCAGTAGTCGTACGGGTCGTTCGACATGACCGGGGCCGAGCTTTCGGCCGGGGCTTCGCTCGGCGCGGCGGCGTCGGAATTCCCACCGCCTGCGGGGGCTCGGCACCCGGCCAGCGCGATGGCCAGGATGGCGAGGACGGTCAGCAGGCTTCGCTTCATGCGGGTGCATACGCTACCGGATACGACCGATGCCTGACGCCAAGCCTCACGACTCGGGCGCCCGGGCGGTGAGGTAGAGCGCGCCGAACGGTAGGCGGATGGACCCATCGGGCTCGCGAGGGGTCGAAGTGAGCATCTCCTGGGTCAGCGCCTCCTGCTGTTCCGGCGTCCAGTCGCGAGTCGCCGCGCCACGCGATCCGAGCGAGCGCCAAGTCCGAAACGCGGCTTCATCGGGCAGGTGGACGGCGATGCTAGGGTCGGCCGACGTGTTGACCTCCGCCCAGCCGGCTGACTCCGCCCAGCCGGCGAGCTCTGCAGCGGTCGGATAGTCCCCGACTGTCGTGGCGATCCCGTACCGCTCCCAGATTGACGCAAAGATGCTGCCGAAGGTCGCCTCCCCTGGCCCCGGCACCGAGAGCGACAGGCGACCCCCGGCACGCGCCACGCGGCGCATCTCACGCAGTACGGCCACTCGATCGTCGGCGAAGAGGAGTGCGTGGGAGCTGACGATCACGTCGAACATGCCATCCGGGAAGGGCATGGCCCCGAAGTCGCCCTGGATGAGCTCCGCATCGGGCAGGCGCTGTTTCGCGATGGCCAGCATCGCCGGCGCGGCGTCGAGCCCCACGAGGGTTCGGCCCTCGCCCGCGGCCTCCACCAACGTGTTGCCCGTGCCGGTGCCGACGTCCAGCACCCGCTCGCCCGGCTGCAGGGCGGCATTGCGCACGACCTGTGCTGCGACCGGCAGCAGGGCGCGGCCTACGGTGACCTCGTAGCCGGGCGCGCCCTCGTCGAAGGTGACGGCCGCCTTCGGGATCGAGGGCTCGGTCAACCCGGCGGGATGTTGGGCGGCCGCTCGAGGTCGAGGCCCTCACCGCCCGCAGCGGGGGTGACCAGCTGGTCGATCGGCAGGTCGCCGGTCCACTGGGCGTCTGCCCCCATGTCGAGCAGCAATTGCGCCGCCTTGCCCGCAAAGGTGACCGCCGGGCCGGCGAGCGTCGCCATCCGAACGTAGAGGAGTGGTCGCAGCTGGGAGGCGGGCGTGCCCAATGGCAGCTGCCGCGCCCATCCGCCGTCGCCCACCCGCTCGAGCAGGCACTGCGCCAGGAGGCTCACCTCCGCGTCCTCGAGCGCGTAGGCCGCGTAACGGATCGGCAGTCGCAGGCCACTGCGCGGCTCGACGAAATTGGCAATCTCGCCGAAGGTGGCCAGCTTCATCGGCTCTTCACGAAGCGCTCGATCCGGTCCATGGCCTCGACCAGCTCCTCGTAGGCGGTCGCGTAGCAGGCACGCACGTGCCCCGCCCCGGAGTCCCCGAAGGCGCTACCCGGCACCACCGCCACGTGCTCCTCGCGGAGCAGATCCTGGGCGAAGGTCTCGTCGTCGAGCCCGGTCGCATCGGTCACCTGCGGGAAGCAGTAGAACGCGCCGCGTGGCTCGAAGCAGGCGAGCCCGATCTCGTTGAAGCGATCGGTCACCAGGCGCCGCCGGCGGTCGTACTCGTCGTGCATGGCCCGCACGAACGGCTCGCCGCTGCGCAGCGCCTCGATGGCCGCGTACTGGGCCGCGGTGGGGGCGCACATGATCCCGTACTGGTGGACCTTGGCGATCCCGGCCATGATCTCGGCCGGGGCTGCGACGTAGCCGATGCGCCAGCCGGTCATGGCGTAGCTCTTGCTGAAGCCACCGATCAGCACCGTGCGATCCCGCATGCCGGGCAGCGCCGAGAAGGCGACATGCTCGTGCCCGCCGTAGACCAGGCGCTCGTAGATCTCGTCGGTGATGACCAGCAGGTCGTGGCGCTCGACAACCTGGGCGATCGCCTCCAGGGCGGATCGGTCCAGGACGGCGCCGGTCGGGTTGTTCGGATAGCCCAGGAACAGCGCCTTGGAGCGTGGCGTGATCGCCGACTCGACCATCTCGGCGGTGATCTGGAAATCGGTGGCAGCCGTGGTGGGGACGGCGATCGCCACCCCGCCGGCGAGGGTGATGCACGGCGCGTAGGCCACGAAGCAGGGCTCGTGGTAGATGACCTCGTCCCCGGGGTCGCAGATCGCCCGCAGGCTGGCGTCCACGGCCTCTGACGCACCGACCGTGATAATCAGCTCGGTACGCGGGTCATACGTGACCCGGTAGCGGTCACTCAGGTCGGCCGCGATGAGCTCGCGCAGGTCGAGCATGCCGCCGTTGGCCGTGTAGTGCGTCTTCCCCGCCTCCAGGCTGGCGATGGCCGCGCGGGTAATCGGCTCGGGGGTGGTGAAGTCCGGCTCACCGATGGACAGGCTGATGACGTCCTTCATCTCGGCGAGCATGTCGAAGAAGCGCCGAATCCCGGACGGGCGCATGGCCTGGATGCGCTCCGAGAGGAATTCCGCCGGCGCCCGCCTGGTGCGCGGCTCGATGCTCATCGCCGGGTAGTGTATCGCCGTGCAGGAGATCGAGATCGTCCTGGCGCTGCTCGTGGCGGTGGCGCTGCTGACCCTGCTGGCCCGGCGGGTGGCGATCCCCTACCCCATCCTGATGACGCTGGGCGGCCTGGCGCTGGGGCTCATCCCTGCCGTTCCCCGGGTTTCCCTGCCGTCCTATATCGCCTTCCTGCTATTCCTGCCGCCGATCCTGTTCTCGGCTGCATACCAGACCTCGCCGCGCGATCTGCGCCTCAATGCCAGACCGATAGGCCTGCTGGCCGTTGGGCTGGTGCTCGCGACCATGCTGGCGGTGGGGCTGGTGGTGCACACCCTGGAGCCAGGACTCGGCTGGGCTGCGGCATTCACGCTTGGCGCCATCGTCTCCCCCACCGACGCGATCGCCGCCACGGCCATCGCCCAGCGGCTGGGGCTGCCGCGCCGGCTGGTGCAGATCCTGGAGGGCGAGAGCCTCGTGAACGACGCGACTGCGCTGGTCGCCCTGCGCGTGGCGTCGGCCGCCGCGGTGATTGGCACCTTCTCGCTGGTCAAGGCGGCGGGCGAGTTCGCGGTGGTGAGCGTGGGGGGCGTCGCCATCGGTCTCGTTGTCGGCTGGGCGATCGTGCACCTCCTCTCATGGCTCGATGATCCGCCGGTCGAGATCCTCTTCACGCTGCTCGCTCCGTTCGGGGCCTGGGTGGCGGCCGAATCTGTGGGTGTCTCGGGCGTGCTGGCCGTGGTGACCGCCGGGATCATGCTGGGGCGCGCCGCGCCGCGGGTGATGAGCTCCGACACGCGCATCCTTGGCTCCGGCGTGTGGCAGATGGTCATCTTCTCGCTGAACGGGCTCGTCTTCGTCCTGATCGGGCTCCAGCTGCCGACCATCCTGGACAGGGTTTCCGCGGAGCGCGAGCCCGGTGAGCTGGCTTTGCTTGCCGTGGCGGTCTGCGCAGCCGTGATCGTGGTGCGCCTGGCCTGGGTCTTCCCGGGGGCGTACTTGCCCCGGCTGCTGTGGCCCGGTTTGGCCGCGCGTGACCCGTCGCCGCCGGCGCGGGTGGTGGTGATCCTGGGATGGGCCGGTACGCGCGGCGTGGTGTCGCTGGCCGCCGCGCTGGCGCTCGAGCCGGGCTTTCCGGGCCGCGACCTGCTCCTGTTCCTCACCTTCGCCGTGGTCCTCGCCACGCTGGTCGGCCAGGGGCTGACGCTGCCGTGGCTCATCCGCTGGCTCGGGGTCGGCGATGACGGCACCACGCAGCACGAAGAGCTGCACGCCAGGGAAGCGTCAACCGAGGCCGCCCTCGAGCGCCTGGACGGTCTGGTTGGGGAGTGGCCGGGCCACCTGGAGCTGATTGACCAGCTGCGGGCCCGGCACCAGCACGCGGCCGAGCATCTCGAGCACGACCACGAGGAGGCCGGGGTGCCGATGGACCAGGAGATGATCGAGCACGCGGCGATTCGCCAGGCAGTGATTGACGCGCAGCGGGTAGCGATCATTGACCTGCGGGACCGGGGCGTGATCGGCGACGACGCGCTGCGCAGCGTGGAGCGTGAGCTCGACCTCGAGGAGCTTCGCGCCGAGGGCTGAAGGGCAGGATTCGACCGCGGACGGTCTGCGGATCACCAGGCGGGGTCCTCTCCCTCCAGCCTCCAGATGACCTCGCCACTGCCCGCGTCCAGGATCTCGATCGAGGTTTCGGGGTATCCGACCTCGACCGCCAGCTTCGTCCCATCCGGCGACCAGCTCGGATCGCCGCCGACCGCGCCCGACCAGATGACCTGCCCGTCGAGATCCACCACGCCGATGATCGGCAATGCCTCAGCAGTGATGTCGTACGTATAGACGATGCGCGATCCGTCCGGCGACCAGACCGGCGTGCCGCCGGAGACCAGGTGGCGGGCGTCGGACCCATCGGGCTTGGCCAGGTAGAGGCCATCCTCCTGCTGCAGCAGCAATGCCGTTCCGTCCGGCGACCACCGGGCTTCCTGAGCCAGGGCGATCTCTCGTGGCTCGCCGCCGGAGACGGGTACCACCACGAGAGGCTGCTCGCGTTCGGCCGGGCCGTCCGGGATCGGGAAGTAGCTGATGCTGAGGCCGTCCGGCAACCACGCCGGCGCATTACCGCTCCCCAGCACGGTCGCCCCGCCCGTGGAGGCGTCGACGAGCCAAATTCGCGCCGGCTCGCCGGTGTTGTCCGTCGTGAAGACAGAGTCCTGGAACAGCAGCCGGGTGGAGTCGGGAGACCAGTAGATGCTCTCGCCGACGTCGGCGATGGACCGCTGCTCGGAGCCGTCCGCATTGACCAGCCACAACTGCGGATCGAGGCCCGCACCAACCCCACGCGGCCGGAAGGCGATCTGCGAGCGGTCGGGCGACCAGAAGGGCCGAACCGCGTGGAGGGATGCATACCCGTCGAAGCCGGTGACCTGCCGCGTCGAGCCGTCAGGGTCGATGACGAAGACCTGGCCCACGCCATCGACCGGCCGAATCAGCGCGAGGCCGGCCGCCGAGTCGGGGCCTGCCGGTGTCGGCTCCGCTGTCGGGGAGGGGGTGGCGCCCAGACTGGCGGAGCCGCTCGACGGCGGGGCCGAGCTCGACGGGGACGGCGCACCGGAACAGGCGGTGAGGAACGCCAGCAGGAGGATCGCGGCTGATCGCGCCTGCCTCGGCGCACGGATCTGCACACGCTCGCGGAGTTGCACGGACTGAGCCTACGCTACGGCCGCGCCGGCTTGTCCCGCTGCTCGTCCTCAGCGCAGACGCACGCGCAGCTGAAGACCCGCAATGCGGCGGAACCGGGGAGTGATCGGCGACGAGGCGCTCCGCCTCGTGGAGCGTGAGCTTGACCGGAGGACCTTCCGCGCCGAGCGCTGAACAGCCTGGCTTGCCCGTTGGCCACACACCGTGGCATTCCGATCAACAAGGAGTCAGCGGGGTGCCAACCATGCCCCGTCGATGGTCGAAGCGCCAC